>CAZUUP010000095.1:0-12904 GCA_964623105.1 uncultured Akkermansia sp. | reverse complement strand
GATCTTGCGGGCCGCCGCCTCGTCCTTCGGGATCCCGACCACCCCGTAATTGACCGCCTTCACCTTGTGCTGCGCCAGCTTTTCCTGCACCCGCTTCACCACCGCGTCAGCCGCATTATGATCCCACTTCAGGCCCGGCTCCTCCCGCGTCAGCTTCTGACCGGGATAAAACTCGATCACCCGCCCGCCCGCCTCCGCCGTCTTCTCGATCGCTTCGAAAACGCTGAAACGATTGAACGTGTAGGCCTGGCAGCCCACCGCGATTCCATTCGACCGATACTCGTCCGGAATTTCCGCCGCTCCCGCCGACAACCCGCCGGCGACGGCAACAATCAGGACGACGGAACGCTTTAACAACCAGCTCAGAGTGCTCATATAGGATGCTTTTATCCGCACGACACGCGCGGACGAGAGTTTTGCTTTCGACCTCCGATAGCAACTTCCCCCACCCCATGTGTCAATCAAAACCCGCCCCCGATCCAAGCCTCCCCGCGACCGCGACACCCACTCAACCCGGCCAAATTTCCTTGCCCCACCTCCGCTTCGACCGCGATATTCGCCGCCCTTACCCGCCCAAGATCATGAAAACCCTTCTGCCACCGAACCTGTTCAAACGCGCCGTGCTCGCCCGTCAGCCGCAAATCGGCCTCTGGAGCAGCCTCTGCAGCAACCTCTCCGTCGAAGTCATCGCCGGCGCCGGCTTCGACTGGATTCTCCTCGACACCGAACACGCCCCCAACGAACTCCCCGCCATCTTCAACCACCTCCAGGCCATGACCGGCGGCACCGCCGCGCCCGTAATCCGCCCCGCTTGGAACGATCCCGTCCTCTTCAAACGTTACCTCGACATCGGCGCCCAGAACTTCCTCGTGCCCATGGTCCAGAACGCCGATCAAGCCCGTGCCGCCGTCGCCGCCACCCGCTACCCGCCTCACGGCATCCGCGGCGTCTCGGTCGCCAACCGCGCCAACCGCTACGCCCGCGTCAAAGATTACTTCCAGCGCGCCAACGATGAAATCTGCGTCGTCGTCCAGCTCGAAACTCGCGAAGCCCTCTCCCACCTCGAAGCCATCGCCGCCGTCCCCGGCGTGGACGCCCTCTTCATCGGCCCCAGCGACCTCGCCGCCGACCTCGGCCATCTCGGCAACTCCGGTCACCCGGAAGTCCGCGCCCTCATTGATTCCACCCTCGCCCGCATCCACCGCACCGGCAAAGCCTCCGGCATCCTCACCGGCATCGAGGCCGACGCCCGCCACTGGCTCGCCCTCGGCTCCACCGTCGTCGCCGTCGGCAGCGACCTCAGCCTCCTCGCCCGCCACACCGAGGAACTCGCCGCCCGCTTCAAACCCGCCCCCGGCCCCGCCCAGCCATGAACGTCCTCCCCGACCTGCTTCGCCACCAGACCGCTGCCATTCTTTCCAGTTGGGGCCTGCCCTCCGAACACGTCGAAGCCACCGCCCACGTCCTCAACGAGGCCGATCTCCGCGGCATCGACTCCCACGGCGTGTCCATGCTCACGCTCTACGACGACTACCGCCGCACCCAAAAGGTAACCCTTCGCCCCAACGTCCGCATCGCCCGCGAATCCCCCGTCACCGCCCTGCTCGACGGCGACGGCGGCCTCGGCCATTACCCCGGCCTGCGCGCCATGGACCTCGCCATCACCAAATGCGCCGCCACCGGCGTCGGCGTCGTCGGCGTCCGCAATTCCAACCACTACGGCGCCGCCGGTGTGTATGCCCTCCGTGCCGCCGAACGCGGCTTCCTCGGCATCTCCACCACCGCCACCTGGCGCCCCGCCATCGTCCCCACCTTCGGCACCCAAGCCATGCTCGGCACCAACCCCATCGCGTTCGCCGCCCCGTCCCGCCGCCACCGTCACTTCTGCCTCGACATGGCCACCAGCACCGTCGCGCTCAACAAGGTCAAACTCGCCGCCCTCATCGGCAAACCCATCCTCCCCGGCTGGGCGCTCGATGATCAGGGACACACCGTGACCGATCCCGCCGTCGCGATGAAACACATCGCTCTCACTCCCCTCGGCGGCACTCCGGAAATGGGCAGCCACAAAGGCTACGGCCTTGCCGCCATGGTCGAAATTCTCTCCACCATCCTCACCGGTGCCGCCTTCGCCCCCACCCGCGCCGCCCAGAACCCCAACGCCGACCGCTACGACGTCGGCCACTTCTTCCTCGCCCTCGACCCCCGCACCTTTCGCGACGCGGGCGAATTCGAGGCCGACCTCGACGCATTCATCGACGCCCTGCACGCCACCCGCGCCGCCAACCCCGATCAACCCGTCCTCGTCCCCGGCGAACCCGAGGAACGCTGCCGCGCCGAACGCCTCCGCCACGGCATCCCCGTCGCCGACGAACTCCTCGCCAAACTCCGCGCCATGGCCCACGCCACCCACGCCGATTGGCTGCTCTGATCCGCCATCTCCCGACCCATTCACCGGCCAAATTCCTCCGCCCTGCCCCACCCTTCCCGCGAAAATCGCTGGCCCGCCGCCATCCTTTCCGCGAAACTTCCCCGCGTTCGCTGAACCAATCTCAATGGAATCCGCCCACCCCACACCAACCCGCCGTTTCTGGAACCACTGGCGCCACACTCGCTACGGCTTCGCCGCCGCCGTCGCCGTCACCCTCGTCGTCATCCACTCCGCCCTCCGCCTCTTCCTTTACGTCAGTTTCCGCCCCGAGGGCAGCGGCCTGTTCCTCGACACCCTGCGCGCCTTTTTCGTCGGACTCCACCGCGACCTCTTCGTCGCCCTGCTTGGCACCCTGCCCCTCCTCGGGTGGTTCCTGCTCGTGCCCAACCGCTGGTTTGGCAAACTCTGGCACCGCCTCCTCTTCACCGCCGCCACCCTGCTCTTTTGGCTCCTCAACGTATATCTCCTCTTCGCCGAATATTTCTTCTTCGAGGAATTCCGCTCCCGCTTCAACACCGTCGCCGTCGATTACCTCCTCTACCCCCACGAAGTCTTCATCAACATCTGGGACTCCTATCCCGTCGTGAAAGTCCTGCTCACCTGCGTCACCTTCAGCCTCGTCTGGACCCTCCTCGCCCGCCGCGCCTTTCGCGGCATGTGGCAGCTACCCGTGCCCCGCCGCCAGCGCTTACTCGCCCTCGCCTTCGCCCTCGCCGCCTCCGTCGCCCTCTCCCCCACCATCAGCCTCAAGGGCGCCCGCTTCAGCGACGAACGCCTCCTCAACGAACTCTCCAACAATGGCACCCTCGCCTTCATCGGTGCCGCCTGGACCCGCCACCTCGATTTCACCGCCTTCTACAAAACCGTCCCCCTCGACGAGGCCTACCAGCGCGCCCGCACCCTCCTCAAGGAACCGCACACCGAGTTTGTCGAAACCGGTCGCTCCATCCGCCGCCGCGTCAGCGGCGATTCCACCCGGCCAAAACACAACGTCATCCTCATCCTCGAGGAAAGCCTCGGCTCCGAATTCTGGGGCTCCCTCGGCCGCACCAACGAAACCTGCACCCCCGAGATGGACCGCCTCGCCCTCACCGAGGGCCTCCTCTTCACCAACATCTTCGCCACCGGCAACCGCACCGTCCGCGGCTTCGAGGGCGTCCTCTCCTCCTTTCCCCCGCTCCCCGGCGACTCCATTGTCAAACGCGACCTCTCCCAAAACGTCGAGTCCGTCGCCCGCGTCCTCAAGCGCGACGGCTACCAAACCCTCTTCCTCTACGGCGGCCGCGGCATCTTCGACGGCATGCGCGCCTACTCCCTCGACAACGGCTACGACCGTTTCATCGAGCAACAACACATCGAAAACCCCTCCTTCACCACCATCTGGGGGGTCGCCGACGAAGACCTGTTCAAACGCGCCGTCACCGAATTCCGCGCCCTCGCCAACACCGGCAAGCCCTTCCTCGGCACCGTTCTCTCCGTCTCCAACCACAAACCCTACACCTACCCCAAGGGCCGCATCGCCGCCGACCCCGACGCCCGCCGCCGCGAACACGCCGTCCTCTACAGCGACTGGTGCCTCGGCGAATTCTTCCGCGCCGCCAAAAAGGAAAGTTACTGGACCAACACCATCTTCGTCGTCGTCGCCGACCACGGCGCCCGCGTTTACGGCAGCCAGTCCATCCCCATCCATTCCTACGAAATCCCCCTCGTCTTCCTCGGTCCCGTCGCCGTCCAGAAGCCCGCCCAACTCGGCCAGCTCGGCTGCTCCCTCGACGTCGTCCCCACCGTCCTCGGCCTGCTCGGTCGCCCCTACGAAACCATGTTCTTCGGCCGCGACCTCCTCCGTTCCCCGCAGACCGGCAACCTCGCCCTGTTCAATCACAATCGCGACATCGGCATCTACCAGCACGAACGTCTCATCGTTTACGGCATGCGCAAAGGAATCGAGTACTACGCCGGCAACCCCAAACTCGTGGACCTCAAAAAAATGCCCCACCCCGGCCCCGCCGAATTCGAACTCGAACACAACGGCATCTCCCTCTTCCAGGTCGCCGACCACCTCTACATCAACCAGCGCTACCGCATCGATCCGTAATCCTCCCGCCAGACCCGGCGCGCCTCCCGCGAGGATTCGAGCGGCTCCACCCGTGCCAATGTCGGCTCCCAACCGACGACGCGCGAAAATCCCCATCCGCTTTGGCCGTGCGCAGGGAGAAGATGACGAAAGTCGCAATCGTGTGTGAACCTCCGAGCCGACCGCACGACAATCCCGGAGCTGCGCACGCCGGCAAAGGCGCGCCACCGCCCAAACCATTCCCCAGAACCTTCGCGATCGCGGTTTGGCCCGCCAATTCCGAAGGCACCCATTTCTCTCTAAATTGCGAAACTCCACTTGCCTTCACGCCCATCCCGTGAAAACTTCCGCCCAATTTTATGGGACACGTCAAACTCCACATACCCGGACCGGTCGAAGTCAGCGCCAAAACCTTTGCAGCCTTCTGCCAGCCCATGATCGGCCACCGCGGGCAGGGCTTCAAAGACCTCTGCGCCAAGCTTCAACCCCAGTTGCAAACCCTCCTCGGCACCCGCCAGCTCGTTTACCTCAGCACCTCCTCCGCCTGGGGCGTCATGGAAGGCTCCCTCCGCAACCTCGTCGCCAAAAAAGTCCTCAACTGCATGTGCGGCGCGTTCTCCGACAAATGGCTCGACGTCTCCAAACGCTGCGGCAAAGACGCCGAAGGACTCCAAGTCCCCTGGGGCTCGCCCATCCGCGCCGAAGCCATCGACCAAAAACTCGCCACCGGCCAGTTCGACGCCCTCACCCTCATCCACAACGAGACCAGCACCGGCGTCATGAGCCCCCTGCCCGAGATCGCCGCCCTCAAGCAAAAGTATCCCGACGTCATGTTCATCATCGACGCCGTCAGCTCGATGACCGCCACCCCGCTCAACTTCGACCAACTCGGCATCGACGTCCTCCTCGCCGGCACCCAGAAAGCCTTCGCCCTGCCCCCCGGCCTCACCGTCTTCACCGCCTCCCCCGCCGCCCTCGCCAAGGCCGCCACCTGCAAGGACCGCGGCTACTACTTCGACTTCGTCGAGTTCCAGAAGAACGCCCAGGAGAGCATGACCCCCAGCACCCCCAGCATCAGCCACGTTTACGCCCTCTCCAGCAAACTCGACGAATTCTTCGCCGAAGGCCTCGACAACCGCTACGCCCGCCACACCCGCACCAACGCCATGGTTCGCAACTGGGCCGCCAAGCACGGCTTCACCCTCTTCCCCGAGGCCGGCTTCGAGTCCGTCACCCTCACTTGCGTCAACAACGGCGCCAAACCCGGCGGCCGCGTCATCGACGTCGCCAAGCTTCAGAAATCCATGAAGGAGCAAGGCATCCTCATCGACGGCGGCTACGGTAAAATCAAAGGCACCACCTTCCGCATCTCCAACATGGGCGACGAAACCGAAGCCAGCATGGCCCCCGTCATCGCGGCCCTCGACCAATCCCTCGCCCGCCAATAAACCCTGGCAAACCCGGAGCACCGAGCAATCCTCAGCGCTCCACCCACAGACCCTTCCGCGCCAAAAACGCGGGGGGCTTGCCGCTATCTCCCCTCCCCCCTTCACTCCGTCTCCCCGTCTCTCCCTCCCTCCCCTCATCCCCCCGCATACACCGCCTGCAGCAACCCCCGGATATACCCATAAGCAAACACCGCCGTCTCGCGGTTTTTCCCCGGCACATGATCCGGCTCCACCATTCCGGCGCAACCGCACTCGCGATACACCCGCAGCGCTGCCAGCATGTCGATGTCCCCCTCCTCCGGAAAAACCTCCTGAAAATTCCCCCGCCGCCCCCGGATGTTCCGGAAATGAATCGCGAAAATCTTCCCCCGCGTCCCGAAATACCGGATCACCTCCAAGATCTCCCGCGCCGGATTCTCCAGCATCTCCGCGATCGTCCCCTGACAGAACAACAGCCCGTGGTACTCGTTCTCCTCCATCGCCACATACCGCTGCAACTCCTCGAACGTCCCCGGCACCCGGTCCACACCCCAGAACCCCCGCGGCCACGGCGGATCCGGCGGATGCATCGCCAACCGCACCTTCGCCGCCGCCGCCACCGGCACCACCCGCTTTAGAAAATACCCGATCCGCTCCCACATCACCTCCGCCCCCGGCCCCATCCGCTCCTTCGGCGCATTCGGCAGCTTCCACGCATCCGCCTCCTTCCACGTGTCATAATAAGTCCCGCCCCGCCCCGGCGCCCGCAAATCGGTCCGATACGTCTCCGTCGGTCCCCGGTAGATCCCCGTCGCGATGTTGTAATGCAGCGCCGGAATTCCCGCCTCCCCCGCCGCCCGAATGTTTGCGCACATCGTCGCAATGTCCTCGTCCCGTTGCGGACTCACCCCCAACAACACATTATCAAACAACCCCGGCAACGGCAGCATCTCCACCGCGATCCCCCACTTCGCCGCCCGCTCTCGCACCGCGAGGATGTCCGCCACCGCCCACCGCCCGTCAGCCCCCGGCTTCGGGGGACTGGCCATGATGTGTCCTACCCCATACCGCTGATAATACTCCAGCGACCGCTCATCCGAGCCCCACATCTGACACCCCAACACCAACCGCCCGCCCGTCTGCCTCCGCCCCGCCACCACCCGCCCCGCTTCCGCTGCCGCCGCCCCTCCCGCCCCTTTCCCCATCGCCCCCGCCGCCGCCACCGCACCCACCGCTGACAAAAACTCCCGCCGATTCGTCACCCCGGCCCCCCGCATTGATTTTGGTTTCATGAAAGAATTCTGCCCCTCCGACGCTCCGGCCCACCTACAAATTCCCCTTCCGCAATAGGTCCGGCTCTCCCCCGCGCCGCCGCCCACCCGGCCGTCGCCGTCGTTACCCGACCCGCCCTCAGTTCGCCACCAACACCCCGCCAGCCTTCGCCGCCTCTCCCTTGCCAAACCACTCCACCATGCTACGCCGCGACGGCACCAATCCCGCCTCCGCCACCGCCTCCAAAATCCGCTCCTCCGTCATGATGAACCGCTCCCGCTTGTACAAGAGGTAATCCCCCCGCACCTCCTCCGGCGTCAGATTGATCGTCACCAGATTCGCCCCCGTCCGCAATCCCCGCCTGTAACCCGCCCCCGGCTCCGCCAGATTCAACGCGCTCACCGCCGGAATCACCCACTCCGGGCGCATCAACCGCAGCGCCGCCATGCAATTCAACGTCACGTCAATCCCCGCCCCCGTCGCCGCGCCCAACGGCGTCGCCTCGCCCGGAATAAACGGACTCACACTGCAACCCGCAATCGGCAGCGACCCCGCCAGCTTCAAATCCGTCAGCAAATCCTCCGCCCCCTGCCCCGGCAATCCTGCAATAAACCCCGAACTCACCGCCCAACCCCGCCCCGCCAGCGCCCGGATATGCTCCACCCTTTCCGCCAGCGTCCCCGGTGCCTCCAACTGCTCGTACAATCCCGCAGCGCCCGTCTCAAACTTCAATATGTAAACCCGCGCCCCCGCCTCCCACAGCTCGTCGTACAACGCCCGGTTCAGCGTCCCCAGACACACGCTGATTCCCAGCGACGTCTCCCGGCGCAGCGCCCGGATCAACGGCAGCGCCACCTCCCGCACCGCCACCGGATCCTCCCCCGCTTGCAAGTTCACATCCGTCATGCTCCCGGGCCGGTGCTCGATCAGCAACTCCGCCAACTCCTCCGTCCGCGCCCGAAACCTCACCAGCGACCGGTTGTCCCGTCGCATCCCGCAATAACTGCAATTCTCCCGGCAATGATTGGAAAGCTCCACCACCCCCCGCACAAACACCTCGCGCCCAAATACCCCCCGCGCCGTCTCGGCCGCCCGGGCATGCAACACCTCCTGAGCCGCGCCATTCGCCCTCAACGCCGCCAAGTCAGGAGTAAAACCCGTTCCCATTACCCGCTCAGTAAAACCGCCGTCTCTAACCGCCGCAAGCAAATCCACCCCCCAACCGCCCGCTCTTCCTCCTGCCGTCATCACGCCATCCCCGCCCGAAATTCATTCCCGCCCGCATGGCTTTCCCCTACCTTCCGCCCCGTGAACTGGGCGGACCACTGCGCTGCAATCATTCCCTGCCACAACGAAGCCGCCGCCATCGCCACGGTCGTCCGCGGCGTCCGCCAATTCCTGCCCCACGTCTTCGTCATCGACGACGCCTCCACCGACTCCACCGCCGCCCTCGCCGCCACCGCCGGCGCCCAAGTCCTCCACCATCCCACCCGCCGCGGCAAAGGCGCCGCCCTCAACACCGGCTGGAATGCCGCACTCGATCGTAAATTCATCTGGGCTCTCTGCCTCGACGGCGACGGCCAGCACGCCCCCGAGGATATCCCCGCCTTTCTCTCCGCCGCCACCGCGGGCAATGCGCGACTCATCATCGGCAACCGCATGACCAATCCCGCCGCCATGCCCTGGCTCCGCCGTCAGGTAAACCGCTGGATGAGCCACCGCCTCTCCCGCCTCACCCACACCGACCTCCCCGACACTCAATGCGGCTTCCGCCTCCAGCACCTCGAAACCTGGAGCCACCTCACCACCACTGCCCAGCACTACGAAATCGAGTCCGACCTCCTCCTCGCCTTCCTTCGCGCCCAACACCCCGTCGCCTTCGTCCCCATCCGGACCATCTACCACTCCGAACGCAGCAAGATCCATCCGCTCCGCGACACCCTCCGCTGGTTCCGCTGGTTCTCCCGCCAAAAGAGATAATCCCCCCATCCGCTTCCCCCACCGTTGCCTGTCATTCCGCCGCCGCTGAAAGCTGCAGGTTCCCCTTCTCCCCCCGTCCCTCCCTCTCTCCATCTTCCCCTTTCCCCGTTCCCTTCCTCGCCCGCAACAGCAACCTCAGTCCGTAAAACAAATTCACCTCCGCCCCCGCCAGTCCCGCCCCCGCCGCCAACCGCCGCCACTCCGGCACCCGAAACGACCGCCGCGTCGAAATCAACCCATCCTCCCGCATCTCCCGCGACAACCCCGTCGCCCGGCACCCCAGCCACACCAGACAATACAACGCCGCATTCCGATGCAAATCGCACAACAGCACCGCATCCCGCGACACCCGCCACGCCTCTGCAAAATGACGTCGCACCTCCTCCTCCGATTCCAGGTGATGCGTCATCTGCGACGCCACCACCACATCGAAACTCCCGTCCTTGAACGGCAACGCCAGCACCGAACCCGCCACCCGCCTTCGCCCCCCATCCAACTCCAGCGCGAACGGACACAAATCAAGACTCGTGAACCGCCACACCCAACCCCGCCGCTCCGCCCACGCCGTCAACTCCCGCCCCAGCGCCCCGTCCCCGGCACCCAAATCCAGAAACTCCAGCCGCCGACAGCGGTCCTCCCCCAGCCACCCCGGCAACACCTGCCAGAACGGCCGCGCAAACTGAAACAACCGGTTCGCCCGCCCCAACTCCCGAAACGCCGCCGCCACCTCTGCCGCCGTCCGTTCCGGACGATCAAAATATTCCGCTTGCGTCGAGCGACAGCGCAAAAACATGCTCCTCCTTTACGGAAACCACCCCTTCAACTCAAGCCGAAGCCGCGCCGCGCCACCCGGCCCGCGCCCTCACCCGTATCATCCTCGTCGTCTCTCTCGCCCTCCTCGCCGGCTGGCTCTGGCGGCGCGCCGACGCCCAGGCACCCGCCGATGCCCCACCGGCCGGTTTCGCCCGCGGCCTGTGGCACGGCGCCCTCATGCCCTGCGCCATGCCCCAACTCCTCCTCGGCAACGACGTCCCCATCTACGCCCTCCACAACACCGGCATTCCCTACAAGCTCGGCTACACCGTCGGCGTCAACGTCTGCGGCGCCCTCTTCTTCGGCCTCCTCTACCGCCGCCTCCACCGCCCCAAACCGCAAACCCCAAACCCCAAACCTTGAACTTTAGCCCTTGAACTTTTCCCCTGCCAAAGCGCTCGTCGCCCTCCTCCTCCTCGCCCTCCTCACGCCCCCCGCTACCGCCGCCGAGCGCTTCAACTCCGTTTACCTTTCCGAATTCCTCGCTCTCAACCACACCGGACTCCTCGACAACGACGGTGACCGCTCCCCGTGGATCGAACTCCACAACGCCAGTCGCACCCCCGTCAACCTCGCCGGCTGGTTCCTCACCGACAACCCCGCTCAACCCACCAAGTGGCGCCTCCCCGGCGTCGTCCTGCTCCCCGACAAATACCTCGTCCTCTTCGCCTCGGGCAAAGACCGCGCCAAAGACCTCGCCCACCTCCACACCAACTTCAAAATCACCCCCGCTATCACTCATCTCGCCCTCTTCAACTCCCAGACCAATCTCGTCTCCGAACTCCCACCCGCCCCGCAAATACCCGATCACTCCGACGGCCGCCTCCCCGGCGAACCCGCCATCCGCGGCCATTTCACCCATCCCACCCCCGGCCGCCCCAACGCCACCTCCGGCCCCGGCTTTGCACCCGCCATCACCTTCTCCCGACCCGGCGGCAACTTCACCACCCCCTTCACCCTCAACCTCGCCACGCCGACCACCAACGCCACCATCCGCTACACCCTCGACGGCAAACTGCCCCAATCCAACTCCCCCGCTTTCACCGTTCCGCTCACCATCACCAACACCACCCACCTCCGCGCCCGCGCTTACCAACCCGGACACCTCCCCGGCCCGCCCCACAGCGAACACTACCTCCGCCTCGACACCAACGCCCCCGCCTTCACTTCCTCCCTCCCCATCATCGTCCTCCACGCCCCGGCCCAAGCCGTTCCCATTTCCACCCGCAGCACCCTCGCCCAACTCGCCATCTACGAACCCACCACCGCCCGCACCTCCCTCACCAATCCACCCAGCCTGACCACCCGCGCCGGATACCACACCCGCGGTTCCTCGTCCTCCGGCATGCCCCAAGCCAGCTTCGCCGTGCAATTCGTGGATGAATTCAATGTCGAACACCGCCGCTCCCCTGTCGGCCTCCCCGCCGAATCCGAATGGATTCTCTACGCCCCCACTAGCTACGACCCCGTGCTCATCCACAACCCCTTCATCCATCAACTCAGCCGCGACCTCGGCCGCTACTCCCCCCGCACCCGCTTCGTCGAACTCTTCCTCACCCGCGGCAACGAACCGCTCAAAACCAACCATTACCACGGCCTCTACGTCCTCGAAGAGCGCATCAAAATCGGCAAACACCGCGTGGACCTCGACCGCCCCACCCCCGAAGACCTCCAGCCCCCCGCCGTCACCGGCGGCTACCTCCTCAAATTCGACCGCACCGGCCCCGACGAAGCCGGCTTCGGCGCCGGCGGTGCCACCGTCGTCCACGTTGACCCCAAGGAAGCCACCCTTCGCCTCCCCCAACGCGCACCCCAACGCGATTACCTCCACCAATTCTTCCGCGACTTCGACCGCACCCTCGCCAGCCCCAACTGGAAAGATCCCCGCCTCGGCTACCCCGCCCTCTTCGACGTCCCCGCCGCCATCGACTTCCACGTCCTCGAAGTCCTCTCCGGCAACGTGGACTCCCTCGTCCTCAGCACCTACTTCCACAAACCCCGCAACGGCAAAATCACCTTCGGCCCCCACTGGGATTTCGACCGCGCCCTCGGCTCCACCGACGGACGCGACGCCAACCCACGCGTCTGGAACACCGGCCCCTTCTTTGGCGGCCCGTGGTGGCCCCGCCTCTTCAGCGACCCCGACTTCTGGCAACACTGGGTGGACCGCTGGCAGCAACTCCGCCAGACCCACTTCGCCGTCCCCAACCTTCACGCCCTCATCGACCGCCTCGCCGCCGAAATCGCCGACGCCCAACCCCGCCAATACCGACGCTGGGGCATCCAACCCCGCGGTGGCTCCTACCAGGGCGAACTCAACCACATGAAAAACTGGCTCTCCAACCGCGTGGACTTCATCGACCAGCAACTCACCCCGCCTCCGCGCCTTCACCTCACCTCCGGCCGCAACCCACCCCTCGTCACCCTCACCGCGTCCACCAACGCCACCATCTACTTCACCCTCGACGGCACCGACCCCCGCCTGCCCCAAGGCGCCATCCGCACCAACGCCCACACCTACACCAACACCTTCCCCCTTCCGCCCCACGCCCACCTCGTCGCCCGCGCCCACAACCCCAAACAACGCCAATCCGGCGGCCCACCCCTCTCCACCCCCTGGTCCTCCCCCCTCCTCACCAACCTCGTCGCCACCCCCCGGTAGATCGCGCCCCAACCCCTTGCTTCGAGAGCCATTTCGCTACTGATCGGAGAGCCGACATGATGGACCGGCCTTTCAACCCTCGTTCCGTTTTCGGGCTTTGATCTGGGTCGTTACCTCAGCCGAGGATGGGCGCGCGGCGATGTCACGGGAGGCGGCGAGCTGCGTTTCCAACGCGTCCTCCGAGGCCATCAGTTGCTCCACTTTGGCCACGATCCGGCGTTGTTCGGTGAGGGGTGGGAGCAAGT
>CAZUUP010000094.1:0-13084 GCA_964623105.1 uncultured Akkermansia sp. | reverse complement strand
CCAGCAGTTTTCCCAAAGGGATGGCGAACAGGCGCTCGCCCAGTTTCACGGCCTCACGACCGTTGTAGGCCAGCACGGCGGCGACGCAGGCGGGCGTCCGGTCGAGAAAGGCCCGCAGGCCGGACAGGTCGTTCTCGCTCCAGCGGGTAGCTGCTTTCACCTCGAACCCGAACACCTTGCGGCCCGCTTCGATGACGAAATCCACCTCGTGCCGTCCCTGCTCGTGCCAGAAGGCGAGCTGGGCGTCCGGCAGGTGCGCCTCCAGCAGCGCAGCGAAATTCTGCGCCACATACGTCTCGTACAACGCGCCGCGCCGCAGGTCGTCCCGCCCCGGTTCCAACGACGTGATGCCCGCCAGATGGGCCGCCAGGCCGCTGTCGGTGAAGTGCAGCTTGGGAGATTTCACGAGGCGCGAGCTGCGGTTTTTCAGAAATGGCGGCAGCCGCCGGATGAGGAACGAGGCCTCCAGCAAATCGAGGTAACGCCCCGACGTGACGGCGTTGAGCTTGGCGTCGCGCCCCAGCGTGCTGATGGCGAGCACCTGGGCCGTGCGCAGGGCGGCCAGTTGCGCCAGCGAACGAAAGGCGACCAGGTCGGTGATCTGGGACAGTTGCCGCACGTCGCGCTCGACGTAGGTCTGCACGTAGGTGCGGAACCATTCCGCCACGTCGTCCGCCGGGCCGAGGCACGCGGGCGGCAGTCCGCCGCGCAAAATCTCTTTCTCAGTCACCGGGTCCGCGAGGCCGGCCGGCAAGGCGGGGGAGGCGAGGAACTTCACAAGGAACGGTTCCCGCGCCGTGGTTCCCCGCTGTTCCCGGCGGGTCATCGGGTGCAGCGTGAAATAGCCGGCGCGCCCCGCCAGTGTTTCGGTGACGTGTCCCAGCAGGGCCAGATTGGCGGAGCCGGACAGAATGAAGCGTCCCGGCTTGCGCTGCTCATCCACACTCCGCTTCAGCGCGACGAGCAGCTCCGGGCAGCGCTGGACTTCGTCGAGGATCGCCGCGTCGGCGAGCAACGACTCGGGGTTCGAACGCGCCGCCGCCAGCGTGGCGAAGTCGTCGAGCGTGCGGTAGGTGTGCCCGCGGGCCAGCCCGGCCTCGTTCTGAAGCAGGGTGCTCTTGCCGGACTGCCGCAGCCCGGAGAGCACGACGACGGGCAGCCGGCGCAAGGCACGCTCCAGCCGCGGAGTAATCTCTCGCGAAAGATAGTCTGTCATAATGCAACACATTGTAGTGGCATTATGACAGATGGTCAATGCCAGCCGGCACGCACCGCGAGGCCGAGCCGGTTCACTTCTCTCGATAAATCCCCACGGGGCCGAGGAGGCCGCCGGTGCCGAGTTCGTTGATGACGTCGGTGCGGTTGGCGCGGAAGACGAGGGTGTTGGGGGCGTTGGGTTTGAGGAGGTGGGTGATTTCGACGGAGGTGGGTTCGGCGTAGCCGTGGTAGTCGGGCGTGGTTTCGCCTTTGCGGTTGGTGAAGGTGAGGGGCTGGCCGTTGAACCAGGCGCTGAGCGCGCCGTCGCTGGCGCTGATCCAGAGGTAGGTTTTGCGTCCGGCGGGAACGGCGGGCAGGCGCACGGTGGCGCGATACCAGGCGTGGCCGAAGTATTTGTCGAGGCCGAGGCCGGACCAGGTGTCCACGCAGGAATCCATCGTGCGCCAGGCTTTGTCATCGGTGTCGGGGGCGGTCCAGCCGCGGGTTTCGCCGGTTTTTTCGGGGTCGGTTTGGAAGCGCCACTGGCGGATGGCGGGGGCGAGGAAGGTGTGGCTCTTGGCGAGTTTGGCGGCGTCTTCGTAGGTGCGGCTGAAGAAGGAGCGGAAGTAGCCGCCGGCGATGGTGTAGGTGCTCCAGCCCGCGCGGGTGAAGGAGTAGCTGGCGGCGTGTTCGTCGGCGAGGGCGAGCTGCGCGCCCTGCCAGCGGAGGCTGTCGCGGTCGAGGTGCGCGTAACGTCCGGCGGCGAGGTCTTCGCGCAGGGCCATGAAGCGCTCGAACTGGCGGAGGGCGTCGTCCTGCAATTTCACGCGGCGGTATTCCAGCGGCGTGCGGGCGGCGGCGAGGGCGGCGTCCATGGATTCGCGGGCGGTTTTCAGAAAGGCGGGCGGGAAGCGTTTCAAGTAGCTCCAGCCGCAGCCGGCGTGGTCGGGGACTTGATTCCACGCGTCGTCGAAGTGCTGCCAGTAGCGGCGCATGGGGGCTTCGGCGGCGCCGTAGAAGCGGGTGAAAAATTCATCGAGGACCGCGCGCGGCTCGGCCTGTGTGTGCCAGGACATGCGGATGGCGAGCCACATGCCGGGGAGGATGGACTCGAAATTCGGCATGGTCTCGGGGTTCCAGAGCTTGACCTTGTTGCGGTAGAGCAGCGGGAGTTCCTCGCTCATCTGGCGCATCATCGGGTAGGGCACGGCGACCTCGGCGAGGTGGAACATGTAGTTGTAGTAGGCGATGGTTTCGGAGGTGCGGCCCCAGCCTTCGGCGATGCGGCGGAGTTGCTGGCGCGAGGGGCATTGCGGATCGGTCATGGCGTGCGCGCGGCAGTAGGTGATCGGCGCGATGAGCGGGACGAGGTTCGGGTGCAGGCGTTCGCGCACGGGCGGGCGCGTGTATTGCACGTAGGCGAGGAAACCGAAGAGCACGTCGGGATGCTTCTTTGTGACGCGCGCCGCGATGCGGTTGCAGAAGTGGACAAAGCGGTCGGTGCTCGAGACCTGGTTCATGCTTTCGTCCCAGTCGCCGGCGTCGAGCGCGCGGCAGCGGGCGCATTCGCAGAAGTGCGCGCCGTCGTCGGGCGAGAGCGAGACGGTGCGCGCGGGGGTCTTGTCGAGGCGGGCGATGATGGCGTCGGCGAGGGCGTCGGAGACTTCGGGATTGCCCCAGCAGTAGCGGCCGTTGATCGAGCGTTTGCCGTTCAGCTCGGCGTTCCAATCGGGATGGGCGGTGAGTTGTTCCTTGGTGAGATAGCCGCTGATTTCGAGGGCGTGGCCGGCGGAGAGCTTGAAGCCGCCCTGACGGTTGCGGCGGCGGAAGGCTTCGTCGGCGTACCAGATGTGGCGCGAGATGGTGCCGGGCACGGCGCTCACATCCTGCGCGGCGAGGCGCACGGTGCGCGACGCGGGGAGCACTTCGCCGAGGTCGCCGGGGAGAAACCAGCGGCAGCCGAGTTGATCGAGCAGTTCGTAGATGGCGTAGCTGGCGGCTTCATCGGATTCGCCCAGCAGGCCGAGGCCCTGGGTGGTCGCGACCATGCGCCAGGCTTGCTGATGCGGGGACTTTTTCGCGGGCGGGCCGAAGCGTTGGGTGGCGGGTTCGCCGATGAGGATGGGCAATTGCCCGAGCGCGGCGGCGGGCGGGTTGGTCACGATTTGAATCGGCGCGCCGGAGATTTTTTCGAGGCAGCGCGCGAGGTCGCGGACAGATTCGCGGAGGCGCTGGCGGGCGTGTTCGGCCTCGGTGTCCGTGGCGGGGGAGCCGGACGGGAGTTTGCGATCGGCCTCGAGCACGCGCGGCGCGACCTGGATGAAGGCCTGCGCCACGCCGTCACGGACGAGGGTGACGTCGGCGGCGGCGAGGGGAAGGGCGCTGACGCATAGCAGGCTGAGGGCGAAGAGGTGGCGTGGAAGCATGGGTGGAGTGAAGCGGCGGGTCGGCGTTTCTGCAAGCAGCGATGGAGGGACGCTTTGGGGGCGACCCCGTGTGCCCGCCAACCCGGCAACCGTGCCGGGAAACTGCAAAATATTCTGAAGCTTCGGATGGGCTGGAGGCGTCGTTATAGGCAACTAACATGAAGTGCCAAACTGTCCCGTCCGTTTACCGTCGTTCCCGTGCTGTCGCGGGTTTCACCCTCATTGAAATTCTCCTCGTCATCGTGGTCATCCTGATGCTGGCGGCGGCGATGGTGGTGTTTGTGCTGCCGCAGCAGAAGGGCGCGGAGAAGAACACGACCAAGCTCATGCTGGCGCAGGTGGCCACGGCGCTGGACACCTATCGTCTGAACTTGGGGCATTATCCCACTGAACAGGAGGGCGGGCTGGAGGCGCTGACCAAGAAGCCGACGTTCGAGAACGAGCGTCTGGGTGAGAAATGGCTGGGTCCGTATCTCAAGCCCGGGACGGCGCTGGATGATCCGTGGGGCAACAAGCTGCGTTACGAACTGATTCCGGCGGGGCAGGGCGAGGAAGGCAAGAACGCGCTGCCCTACAAGTTGTTCTCTGTGGGCCCCGACGGTCAGGCGGACACGGACGACGACATCAAGCACGGGGCGGAACCGGCGTCTGCCGGGGAAGCGGCCAAGTAATCGGCTCTGTTCATGCTTTGCAGCCGCCGCCATCGACCCGCGCCACCGGGCGGTTTCACGCTGGTTGAGGTTCTCCTGACGGTGGTGATCATCCTGCTTCTGCTGGGGGCGGTGGTGTTCCAGTTTTCTGCGTATCGACCGGGCGGGGAGCTGGACGAGGGCGTGGGGCAGATGGAGGCGTTGTTCCGGTTTGTGCGCGCCCATGCCGAGAGTTCGGGGCGCCTGGTGCGGGTGGAATTTCCGGACGTCGCCGCCGATGGCGAGGCGCTGGAGGCGGGCGAGAATTCGATTCGCGTCACTTGGGAGTCCGATCCGGTGGGGGCGCCGGGGGTGTTTGTGCCGCTGGCGGAGGCGCTGCCGTTTGTGGAACGGCTCAATGAAATTGTTTGGGTGAACAACGTGCGTTTGGGCGGAGGGAATGAGCGGCCGGCTCCGGCGGCGGAGGATGCGGGGACGGTGCCAAAGGAGGAGATTCCCGAGACTGGGGGCAAACCAGACATCGAAGGAGGGACGAGCGGCCAGATGGCGCCCATTGTGTTTTATCCCGACGGAACCGGGGATTCGGCGGAGGTGGTGCTGGCGTCGCGTCGGGAGGATGATTTGCGGCGGTTCGTGGTGCGATTGGTCGGGGTTACCGGTTCGGTGCGGGCGCGGTTGGTCCCCGATCCAGCCGCGGCCGATGCGCCGGCGTCAGCCGAGGTGCAACCGGCGTCGGCAACGGAGGCAACCAAATGAGACGGCGGCAATCTGCGCGGACCGAGGGCAGCGGGGGCGCCGTGTTGCTGGAGGTGATTCTTGCCCTGGCCCTGTTTGTCGTGGCGGCGGCGATTGTCACGTCGGGCATGAACGCCTCGGCGGACAGCGTCGAACGGCAGCGGTTCAACACCCACGCTGCCAATCTCGCGGGAACGGTGCTGGCGGAAGTCCAGTTGGGCATCCGGGCTCCGGTGCCGGCCGGGGAGCAGCCGCTTTCGGAACCGTTCGAGAAATGGACGGCCGAACTGCTGGCGACGCCGGCCGAGACGGAGGCCGGGCAGGCTAGTGGACAGTTGCGGGTGGAGGTCATTGTGCGCCACCGGGACACGGCGTTGGTCCGGCGCCTGGTGCAGGTCATCAGTCCGCGTGCCGTCGCGGCGGCGCCCTAAGCTCATGCGCCTGCACCCGGAGCGGATTGTGGTCGCGGCAGGAACGTGGCCAGTTCCGCGCCGACGGGGGTTCACCTTAATCGAAGTCGTGCTGGCGGTGGCCATCGCCGTTGGTCTGCTGGTGGTCACACTCACCTTTCACCAGCAGGCGACGGTGTTGCGGGGACAATTGCTCGACGAGTCCGAACGCCTGGCGGCGGTGCGGCAGGTCATGGACCGACTGGCGGCGGATCTGCGGACGGCGGTGCCGCACGGACGGAGTGGTTTCAGCGGGGACGCGTTGTCCCTGTCATTTGTCATGGCCGATTTGCCGCTCCAGTCGGGCCGACTGGAGACTGATCTGCGACGGCTCACCTATCGCGCCACGGTTGCGGGGGAGGGCACCAACGCCGCCATCAGCGGTCTGACGCGGTCCGCCGAGCCGCTGGCGGACCTGCTGCCGGTGGCGCGATCCCCGCTGCTGGCGGGCGCAACGGGCGACACGAACGCCCTGGCGACGGCGGTGGTTGAGCCGTTCACCGAGGCCATCCGTTTCCTGCAATTTCGATTTTGGGATGGCGCGGCCTGGGCGGAGACGTGGAGCAACACAACGCCGCCACCCGGCGTGGAAATCAGCCTTGGCTTCGAGCCTTTGCCGCCGGATGCCACGCCGGACAAGTATCCGTTTGAAATCTTCCGCCGGGTAATTTTTCTCCCGTGTGGCGAGTCTCCACCCGCGGCGGGATCAAGTCTGGTTGCGGGCGTGCAACAGCCGTGAAAGACATGCTGACAACTTCACGCCGCAAGCCGCACAGGAGCGCCTTTGTGCTGGTCGCGGTGCTGGTGGTGGTGATGCTGCTCTCGATGCTGGTCGTCAGCCTGCTGCTGCGTTGCAAGGCCGAGACCACGGCGACGGGCGCCAGCCTGGGGACCGAGCAGGCGTGGGCGGCGGCGATGAGCGGCGTCGAGGAGGCGTTGCGGGTCGCGGCGGCGGCGGCGCCTGGTGCGACGGACTGGCAGGAATTGCCGGCGGCGTTTCGCGACCGGTTGGTGTTCGACGACGGTGCGGAGCAGTGGTTCTTCAGCGTCTTCTCGATGGCTGGCGCCGAGTCGCTCGCCGAATTTCGTCATGGTCTCACGGACGAAGCCTCGCGGCTGAATGTGAACACGGCGCACACGGCGAATCTGGAGAAACTTCCGCGGCTTACCCCGGCCTTGGTGGCGGCGTTGCGGGACTTCATTGATCCCGACAACGATCCCCGTCCGGAAGGGGCCGAGCAGGAATACTATTCGGGATTGCCGCGCCCGTACGCGATTCGCAACGGGCCGCTGGCGAGCTTCGATGAACTGCTTCTGGTGCGGGGCTTCACCCCGGCCCTCCTGCGTGGTGCCACGCCCACGCGGGTGTCGGGCGCTGGCGAGGAGCCCACGCCCGCCGCGGCGGACGCGCGGACTGACCGCGGAATCCGCCCCTTGCTGACCGTCCATTCCTACGATGTGAACCGGGACGACGACGGCATTCCACGCACGAATCTGAATGATCCCAACGACCCGTTGCCCGAGATCGAACTACCGCCCGGGCTGACCAATTTCCTGGCCGCTCTGCGTGCCAACAACCTGGCCTTGCCGCACGCCGCCGACCTGCTCGGTGCGAGCATCCGGGTGAAAAGCGAAAAGGGCGTCGAAGTGGAGGTCACCGCGGGCATCGGCCGGGAGGAGTTGCCCGCGGTGCTGAACTATTTCACCGCGGAGAACGCGATGGTTTTGGACGGGTTGGTGAATGTGAACACAGCCAGCGTCGAGGTGCTTGCCGCATTGCCCGGAGTGGATGAATCGCTTGCCGAGGCCATCGTCTCGACGCGGCGCAGCATCAGCCCCGAGCGGCGCACGACGATTGCGTGGCTGTTTCAGGAGGGCGTGGTGGATGCGGAACGGTTCAAAGCCATTGCGCCCGCGCTCACGGCGCGGAGTTTCCAGTTCACCTTCCAGGTCGTTGGCTACGGGCTCCCCTCCGGACGATTCCGGGTATTTGAAGTGGGGGTGGATGTTGCGGCCAAAGGACGTCGCATCACGTATCTCCGGGACGTCACCCGGTTGGGCGTGCCGTTTCCGCTGGGTGCGACTACCGAGCCCGGTGTCGCGCCGCCGGTGAAGGGGTCGTCGCGCGCTGCCCGCGGGCTGCCGCCAGGGTGGCAGGGAAAGGAGGCCGGTCGTGGCTGATCGCGCCGCCGCAACAACCGCTGCCGCATCGCCGCCGCCCCGCCCGCGCGAGCGGCGGGGGCGCGCTCCGACGCAGGCGGTCGCGATGGAACTGGTCGATGGCCGTACGCTAAGGGTCGTGCAGGCGGTGGTGCGTGGGGGGAGTCCTGCTGTCAGCCGCGTCCTGACAGGGGCGATCCGTCTGCCGGCGGACGCGGACCGCACCGACGCAATGGTGCTTGGGCGCGCGCTGGCCGCAACAATGGACCAGCTCAAGCTCAAGCCGGCCGAGGTGGTGATGGGAATCCCGCGTGCGCAGGTGATCTTGCGGACCCTGTTGCTGCCCGTCATCGCCGACGAACGGGAACTCGCGTCGGTGGTGCATTTGCAAATTGCCCGGGACCTGCCGTTCCGCTTCGCCGATGCGGTCGTTGATTTCAAGGTGCTGCGGGAAGTTCTCCCACCGCCGGCCCGTCCGGAGGCCGGTTCCAAGGGCACTCCGAGCGGCGATACGCCGTCCGCGCCCGCGCCCGTGGCGAAGCTGGAGGTGCTGGTCGCGGTCGTGCGCCGCGAGGTGGTCGAGTTTTGCCGGAACGTGGCCAGCGCCGCGGGGTGCCGGCTCACGGCGCTTGGATTGCTGCCTCACGCCAGCGCGCGTTGTGTCGCAGCGAGTGCCAGCATGGCCGAAGGGACGGATTTCGCGTTGGTGTCACTGCGCCCGGACGAGGTGGAGATTGACATTGTGGCCGGCGGATCGCTGGTTTTCAGCCGCGGAGCCGGGTTGCGGACGGCGGCGGACGGCACCGCCGGCGAAGGCGCGGCGCTGGTGGAAGCCGCGGCCATCGAGGTCGTGCGCAGCCTGCATGGATATGCGGGGCAGGGCGCGGCGGCACCGCGCGGACTGTTTGTCACAGGTGCCACGGGGCACGAAGGCGCCGTGGCCGTCGCCCTTGCGGCGCGTTTGCAACGGCCGGTCGCACCTCTTGATTTGGCCGCGCTCCGGCTGTCGGAGGACAGCCGTCCCGCTGCTGCCGGAGCGGTCGCCGCCATGGGGCTGGCCCTCGGGGTGCTCGATGCCGGGGGATTGCCCATTGATTTTCTCGCTCCCAAGCGTCCCGCGGTGCAGCGCGATTTGCGCCGGTTGTGGACTTTGGCGGCCGTGGCGATCGTGGCGATGCTCTGCCTGCTGGTGGCGGCGGTGCGCACATGGCAGTTGAGCAAGCGGCAGAAGATTCTCGATGAGGTCAACGCCACCGTCGTCGCCGCGGAGAAGCACCGGCCCATTTATCGCCAGATGATCCAGCAAGCCGCCGTCGTGAATGAGTGGGTCCGGGGCGAACGCGACTGGCTGGACCACTACGCGTACCTCACGGCCGTGCTGCCGCCGAGCGAGGAGATTTATCTCACCTCCTTCGCCGTCAGCGGTCAGGGCATGTTGCGGCTCGCGGTCCGCGCTCGGAGCGGGCAAATTCTGGCAAAGCTCGAGAAGCAACTCCGCGCGGCCGGTTACGAAGTCAAGCCGCTGGCCATCACGCCCGGCAGCGACCGCAACGGCTACGAATTCCAGTCCACCGTCGAACTCGTCGTGCCCGACAAGCTCAAGATCGACCTGACCAAGGTGAAGCCGCCGCCCCGCCTGCCCGATGACGCGTCGCTTGATCCCGTCGTGAAGAAGGGAGGCGGATGAACCAGCGCGAAAAAATCCTGGCCGCGATCGTCGCCGGTGGTTTCGTGCTGTTCGGCGGTCTGCTGGGCTGGCGCGCGGTGGTCACCAAGCCGGTCGGCGAACTCGACAAGCGGATCACGGCCGCCCGCGAAAAGCTGGAAAAGATCAATGCGGAGCGACGTAGTTTTTTTGCCGCCGAGGACCGGCTCAAAGCCCTGACCCTCCTGGCGTTCGCCGACACAATTGACGAGGCCAGCGCGCGGTCCGGCGAGACCCTCACCCGGCAGATTCTCGAGGCCGGCCTGAACGAGGCGAAGTTCACCCGCCTGCCGGTGGGGCCGAGAAAAATGCGCGGCGCGAGTGAAATCGGCTGGAATGTCCAGGGCGAGGGGCCGCTCCTGCGCGTCGTCAACCTGCTCTTCCTGCTCGAACAATCCCCCTATCTGCAGCGGGTCGAAAACCTGGTGCTGTCCGGCGGTGACGCGCCGGGTGTGGTCCGCGTGCAGTTCCGCTGTCTCACGCTGGTGATGACCCCGGCCCCCATTGTCGAGCGCCAACCCTTGGTGGCGAAGATGGGCCTTGCGTCCATCGAACGCCGGGGACTCGACGGAATTGTCGCCCGGGACATTCTCCGGCCCTACCTCAAACGCCCGCCACCACCGCCGGTGAAGAACAAGCCCTCGGAGACGCCCGCGCCGCCCCCCACGCTCGCGCCGCCGGGTCCCGAGACGTTCCGTGTCGTTTCGCTTTCCGAATGGCAGGGCCAGCCGGAGGTTCATGTGCGCGATCTCACCAATGACAAGACTGTCCGCTACCGGCCCGGCGAGGCGCTGGCCGGCGGAGTGATCGCGTTGGTGGATTACCGGCCCATGCCGTTGCCCGGACCCAGCGGGCTTCAGTCGTTCAGCCGCGTGATCATCCGCATTCGCGACGAGTTTTTTGCGATTGAGCGTGGCCAGACGCTGGCGGATTTGCGTAAGCTGCCGACAGTCCAGATTCCGCCGCAGTTGTTGCCCTCAACGGTCAAAACACCATGAAACCCGCCCGCCGCCCGTGTCCCTCGACCCCTTCCACTGAGGCCGGTCGGGTTGGTCCGGCATTTTCTCCCCACTTTATGAAAATCAAGTTCCGCACCTTGCTCGGCGTGGTGTTCACCACCGTGGCGGCAACCCTGATCGCCCAGGAAACGCCGCGTCCGCCGGTCCCACCTGCGCCCGGGACGGTCGTGGTCACAAACGCGGCCACCGTTCCTCCGACCCGCTCCGGGGCGACCTCGCCCGCTCCCGCCACAGTCGCCGCGCCCTCGTCCGCTCCGGTGGTGGTTCCGCCGACTGCGCCGCCGACCGTGGCGGCGGTGGCGACTAACCTGTCTGCTGCGCCGGTCGTCGCGCCGCCGGTGGTTGCCCCGGAGCCAGCCAGACCTGCGGTTGCAGTTCCTCCCGCTGCTCCGGCCGGAGCGCTGCGCAACATTCGCTTTCAGTTTGACGGCATCCCGTACGCCGATGTGCTCGAGCGGTTCGCGCAGATGGCCAACAAGCCGCTGGTGGCCGGCACAAACATCGCCGGCACGCTGTCCTACAACGACCCTAACCCGTACACCTACGCGGAGGCGCTCGACACGCTCAACGTCATGCTTTCGATGAAGGGCGTGATGCTCCTCGAGTCGGGCAACACCCTGCGGCTCGTGCCCTTCAAGGAACTTCCGTCGATGCCGCTCCGGTTGGTGCGCAGCGCGTTGCCCACCGCGGACACACGCCCCGGCGAAGTCGTCACCGCCGTGCTGGACGCGAAAAACGTGGACTCAAAGGAAGTCACCGAAGCCCTTACCGCCATGCTCTCCAACGCGGGTTCGATCGCCGTGCTCCCGCGCGGACGGGGCATCATCATCACGGACCGCCTCGAAAACATCCAGCGCATCAAGACCCTGCTCGCCACGATCGACATCGAGGCCCCGGCGGAACGACAGATGAAGACCTATTCGCTGCTCAACTCGTCGGGTGCGATCATCGCCGACCTGCTCAACCGCACCTTCGGCATCGTCACCGCGCCCAAGCGCACCCAGTTCAATGCCACGACCAAGGCGATGGAGACGCTCCCGCCCGACCCGCACGAATACATCACCGCCGTCTATGACGACGCGTCGCGCACGCTGGTGCTGTTCGGTCCGCGCGAACGCATCGCGCTGGCCGAGGAGTTGATCACCAAGTTCGAGCAGCGCGAAGGCCCGGCGGGCGACGTGCGGATTTACTTTCCCCAGACGATCAAGGCCGACGAACTGGCCGTCATCATCCGGCAGGCCATTCCCGGCGTCGCCGCCCCCACCGAGACCGCCGCCACCTCGGCCACCAAGGCGCGCGTCATCGCCGACACCACGCAGAACCGCCTCATCGTCGCGTCACCCGTCGCCGGCCAGCTTGAGCAGATCGAACTGCTCATCAACCGCGTGGACAAGCCGGTCCACGGCGCGGGTCACAGCCTGACCAATGTTCCCAATCGCTCGCTGACCGTGCAGCTCACCCGCGTCTTCCGTCCGCGCGCGACCGAGCCGAAGGACTTCGCCGCGATCCTCACCCAGGCCCTCACCCGTCGCGAGCCGGGCGGGCGCATCGGGACCACGGCCAGCGTGACCTTTGACCAGGCCAGCAAGAGCGTGGTGGTAAGCGGTTCGCCGGGCGACTTGCAGGTGGCCACGGAGATTCTTACGCAGCTCGAGACCGGCACCTCGCAGCCGACGCCGTTGCAAACGCGCTTCCTCGAGCTTGGCTCGGCGGCGGACGCCAAGCGACTGTTGCCGGTCATCGAAGAACTGTACCGCAACCAGGTCAGTGGCTCGGGGACGCTGGGCACCGGTGCGCACGCGAAGTTCCTCCCGGATGACAATGGCCGCCTCATTGTCACTGCCAGCGAAGATCACCTCGCGCGAATCGAGGCGCTGGTGAAGGAACTGCGCGGCGAACGCGGCCGGCCGCAGGAACGGCGGCTTCAGATTGTGAGCGTGAAAAACACCCGCGTCGAAACGGTGTTACCCAGCCTCGAAAAACTTGTCACCGAACGCATGACCGACCGGCGTTTCGAAGGTTTGCCCAAGCCGTCCATCGTGCCCGACAACGCCAACAACCGCCTCCTCGTCACCGCCGCCCCCGAGCAACTGACCGAGATCGAGCAGCTCGTCGCCATCGTGGACCTCGCCCCCGTCGCCCAGCGCCGCGAGATGACCGTGCTGCCCGTGCGCACCAAGACCCCGACCGAAATCATCACCCTTGCGACGCAGTTGCTCGCACAGATGAGCGAACCCGGCGCCAACCCGCTGCTCGAACCCAAACTCATCCCCGACGCTTCCGGCAAACAGATCATCGTGCTGGCCACGGAAAAGGACCTCGAGCGGGTGCGCACGCTGGTGACCCAGCTTGATTCCGCCACCACGCAAAACCTCGTCCGCCAGTTCCGCAGCCTCGAATTGCATGCGCGCCCCGCCGCCGAACTGACGCCGCTCGTCCAGCAGTTGTATACCGAGCAACTCAAGGGCCAGAACGATCCGCCCGGCGGGCCCGCGACGCTCATTGCCGACGCCAAAAACAACCGCCTCATGGTCAGCGGCGCCGAGGCGGAGATCACCCGCGTCGAGGCCATTCTCCGCCAGTTGGATCCCGCCGGTCGCAAGCCGGCGCGCGAGGAAACCCGCGTGATCCGTCTCAAGTCCGCGCTCGCCGCCGAGCTGTCCGGCCTGGTGGACAAGAGCCTCAATGCCCAGGGCCAGCAGGTGAAGGTGCTCGTGGACGCCCGCAGCAACAGCCTCGTACT
>CAZUUP010000093.1:0-13156 GCA_964623105.1 uncultured Akkermansia sp. | reverse complement strand
GCGAACCCATCAGTCCCACCCGTTTTCCAGCCTGCGCCGGATCAATCACTTCGAAGGCCCGCCTGTTCACCGTCAACTCGAACGACGGATAGGCTCCCTCCACCACTACCACCCGCCGCAACCGGAATCCGTTCGGTTCGGTGAAGGCTCGAAACATCAACTCGGGACTGAACTGATAAAACCCGTGGCCGCAGAGATTGTTCGCCGGGGTGCTCAGGAACAGGCTGCCGCCAACCTTTACCAGACGCATTAGACTCGCCAGTGCCGTCGGAAAATTGAAGACGTGTTCGAGCGATCCCCCTTCGACCACGGCGTCAAACTGCCCGACCAACTCCTCTCCCACAGGAATGTTAAGATCATGAATTAATGTCGCCCCCTCGTACCCAGAATAATCCAGAACTGCCAGCGACTTTACCCCCAAAAACTCCTTGAAAAAACCGTCGGCGTATTCGCCGAACTGATACTGCGAGATTCCCGGACACTCCGCTCCAAATTTTCCCCGGAACTGTGCCCTGAACCACGCCACCTCGCACGAATGCAGGTTGAGCCCCAAGCGGCCGATCGAAAGTGACTTTCCGAATTCCACCCCCCGCCCCCGTGCCTCCCACAGCATGCGCGTCTCCCAAAAATTCAGCCCCATAAGATTTCCGTTTCCCAGTCAGCTTCTCGCCATCCCTGATCCCGAAGCCCCAGCCTGCGACGGTCTCCGCCCATTCTCCCTTGGGCGCCAGATATCCGCCGGCAGCCCGAACTCGTTTCATCCGGCAACAAACCCGCTCCATTCATGTCGCCCCGCACTCCCACCACGTCACCCGCGGCAGACCCTGCCCAACGCTCCCCACACTTCGTGCTCGCGGGTTCGCAATCTAGTCTCGCTTCCCGTTCTCAAACGCTTAGTTTTTTTCGCCCAGTCCCCGGCAGCCGGGCTCCGGACTGTTGCGCCTCACCACCCGGGACGCGGCGGCAATCTCTTTTCAACGCCAGCAATCCGGCCAATCGCACTTCCCATCCGCAAGCAAGACAATGAGTAACGCAATTTGGATTCACAGAGCGCTGGTGCCCCCCATCCACTCCAGCCAGGCATCCGCGAACCGATCATGGCTGTTCCCGCTTCCCTCTGTTCTCCAATGCAAACGCCAGCCTGTCCGCCGCCTCGTCGATCAGTTTCCCGGTCGGTTTCCCGGCCCCGTGCCCGGCCTTGGTCTCGATGCGGATCAGCACCGGCGGACCGTCCTTCGCCTGGCATTCCTGGAGCCGTGCGGCAAATTTGAAACTGTGCGCGGGCACCACCCGGTCATCGTGATCCGCCGTGGTTACCAAGGTCGCTGGGTACCGCACGCCCGGTCGCAAATTGTGGAGCGGGGAGTAGGCATGCAGCGCCTTAAACTCCTCGGCATTCTCCGAGCTTCCGTAGTCACTCCTCCATGCCCACCCAATGGTAAAACGGTGAAATCGCAGCATGTCCATCACCCCCACATCCGGCAGCGCCACTCCGAACAACTCCGGTCGCTGCGTCATGCACGCGCCCACAAGCAACCCTCCGTTGCTTCCCCCTGCAATCGCCAACCGACCGCTCCGGGTGTAACCGCTCGCGATGAGCCACTCCGCCGCCGCGATAAAATCATCGAACACATTCTGCTTCTTCAGTTTCGTTCCAGCCTGATGCCACTCTTCGCCATATTCCCCGCCCCCGCGGAGATTCGGCCTTACGTACAAACCACCGTTTTCCATCCACGTCAACATTGCGACTGAAAAACTTGGGGTCAGGCTGATGTTAAACCCCCCATAACCATACAGATACGTCGGATTGTTCCCGTCCAGCTTGAGGCCCCGTTTGTGCGCGAGGAACATCGGTATCCGGGTGCCATCTTTGCTGGTGTAAAACACCTGCCGAGTCTCGTAATCCGCCGGATCAAACGCCACTTTCGGCTCCCGAAACACCGAACTGCGCCCACTTTTCAAATCGTAACGGTACACGGTCCCCGGCACATTGAAACTCGTGAACGAGTAAAACGTCTCGGTGTCCCCCTGCCGCCCGCCAAATCCTCCAACCGTCCCCAATCCCGGCAGCTCAACCTCGCGCTCCAGCCTGCCATCGCGTCCAAAGACCTTCACCTGACTGCGCGCATCCTTCAGGTATGAGCACACGAATCGGTCATTCAGCATGTTCACGCCCTTGAGCGTCTCGGCGGCCTGCGGGATCACTTCCCGCCAGTTTCCCCGTTCCGGCCGCGACAAATCAATTTCGATCACCCGTCCCCGGGGAGCTGCCAGGTCCGTGGAAAACCAGAATTTCGTCCCCTCGTTGTCCACCAGCGAGTAATGCGCGTCGAAATCATTTAACAACTCCACCACCTTCTTTTCGGGCGCCTGCAAGTCCAGGTAAAACACCCGGTTCCGCCGGTCCGTTCCCTGCCAGACATGGATGACCAAATACCGCCCGTCATCGGTCACCTGCCCGCCAAATCCCCACTCCTTCTGGTCCGGTCGTTCATAAACCAGCACATCCTCCCCCTGCCCCGTACCGATCCGATGAAAATACAGCTTCTGAAAATAATTCGCCCCTTTCAGCTTCTCGCCGGGCTTCGGCTCATCGTAACGACTGTAGTAAAAGCCCTTTCCGTCCTTTGCCCACGCTGCACCCGAGAATTTCACCCACTTCAACCGGTCCGGCAAATCCACTCCCGTTCGCACATCCCGCACCTGCCACTCCTGCCAGTCCGAGCCTGCCGCCGACAATCCATACGCCATCAAGTTTCCATCCTCGCTGACGCTGTAACCGCTCAGCGCCACCGTTCCGTCCACCGACAGCCCGTTCGGGTCCAGCAGCACCCGCGGTTCCGCCTGCAGCGACTCCGCCACGTAAAGCACCGACTGGTTCTGCAAACCGTCGTTCTTGGTGAAAAAATACCGCTCACCCTGCTTGAACGGCACGCCGTACCGCTCGTAATTCCACAATTCGGCCAACCGCTCGCGCAAAACCGCCCGTTGCGGCAGCTTCTCCAGATAACCAAAGGTCACCCGGTTTTGCGCTTCAACCCACGCCTTCGTCTCGGGCGAATTGTCGTCCTCCAGCCAGCGATACGGATCCGCTACGGCGACACCGTGGTAATGATCGATCTGGTTGGTTTGCAGGGTTGTGGGGTAATTCAAAGTCACAGAAGTATGTTGGCACCCACCCGCCACCACGGCCACGGCCAGGGCACCACTGAAGGCGCATCGCGAAAACATCCCGGCTAATTTGCGACCCCCGTCCCCCGCGGTCAACGTCATCCATCCCGCGACTTGTCGAATTCACTCCGCTTCGGACGGCGGGGCACCCGTATTGCGCCCCGCCCATTTCCAAGACTTCCGCACCCAAAACTTTTACCGAAACTTAACAATTCTTATTGTTATCATAAATAATTGCTTAACACCGGAGGATTTCACTGGACACAGATACAGGCGACATCACCCGGCTTGGGTGATCGAGCCTTCGGCCAAACCATCAACCAAAAATCACCGTGAAAACCAAAACCTCCCTCGTTCTCGGTATGCTCGCCGCCGCCGCCATCGGTCTCGGCAGCGTCATCGCTCAATCACCCTTCGGCCAGCCACTCCGCCGCGCCCTCCGGCCGCGCCCAACACCCACAAGCCTCCCCACACCCCAACTCCGGCCGGAATTCGGCGATCCCCTGCCCGGGCTCAGCCTGGAACAACTCGCCGCCTTCGCCACCGGACTCGAGGAGTTCGAAAATGAGGAAACGGTCGCCGGTGGGCTTGGTCCGATCTTCAATCACGTCTCTTGCGTCGCCTGCCATTCCGGCCCCACCACGGGCGGCAGCAGCGATATTGTCGTCACCCGCTTCGGTCGCACCGTGAACGGCGTTTTCGATCCGCTCGCCGAAAAGGGCGGCTCCCTTCTCCAACAGTTCGCCATCGATCCCGCAGTGCGCGAAGTCGTGCCCCCAGAGGCCAACGTCATCGCCCGTCGCCGCACCACTCCGCTGTTCGGACTCGGACTGATTGAGGCGATACCCGACGAAACCATCCGGCAACTCGCCCTCCGGCAAAAACCCGACGGCGTCGCCGGCCGGATCTGCGAGGTCACCGACATCACCACCGGCTTGAAACGCGTTGGCCGCTTTGGCTGGAAAGCCCAGCAAGCCACCCTGCTCGCCTTCTCCGCTGACGCCTACCTCAACGAAATGGGGATCACCAGCCGCTTCTTCCCAAAGGAAAACGCCCCCAACGGCAACGAAACCCTCCTCGCCCTTTTCGACACCATCGCTGACCCGGAGGATGAGATCGATCCCGCCACCCGACGCGGAGACATCGATGTCGTGGCCGACTACATGCGTTTCCTTGGCGCACCGCCGCGCCTGCCTCTCAGCACATCTGCGCGGACCGGCCAAGGACTCTTCAATCAAGTCGGTTGCGCCACCTGCCACACCCCGCTGATGTTTACCGGCCCCAACCGCATTCCGGCACTCGATCGCAAGGAGGTCTGGCTCTTCTCCGATCTGCTACTCCACGACATGGGCAGCCTTGGCGATGGCATCGGCCAGGGCGCCGCCAAACCCACCGAGATGCGCACCGCCCCGCTCTGGGGACTCCGCGCCAGCGCACCCTATCTACATGACGGTCGCGCCCGCACGGTGCATGACGCCATCGCGGCCCACGAAGGCGAAGGGCGCGTCGCCCGTGATCGCTACCTGCGCCTGACCCCGCAACAACGCCGGCAACTGTTGGATTATCTAAACTCGATCTGATCCAAAGCCGACCATCTCTCCTTGCCCCGTTGGTAAACAACTCACTGCGACTCCGCCGGTCCGACCCAACCGGCGGAGCTTTTCTTTTCAGCGCACCACCCGGTGCGATTCGTTCAAACCCCGCTCCCCGGGCGGCGCGCCCGCAGTTAACCCAAGTGCTTCCATGGCCTCGCCAATCAAGTACAACGACCCGGTGATCAACACCAACGGGGCTCCACCTGCAATCCGCAGGGCTTCACTCAACCCGCCGCACACCATCACCTCGGCGGCCGGATTGGCTGCCCGACACAGCGGCGCCAAATCCTCCGCGGCAATCGTCCGCTCATTCTGCACCGGCACGAGCAGGATGCGCTCCGCCAGCGGCGCCAGGATGCAGCACATTTCCCCGAAATCCTTGTCCCGCAAAATCCCCAGCACCAGCACCGGCTGCTCCCCCGGAAAATGCCTTTTCAACGCCGCCTGCAAACACCTTGCGCTGTCAATGTTATGCGCCCCGTCCAGCAAAATCCTTTGCTGTCCCCGCCGCACCAACTGCATCCGCCCGGCCCACGACACGCCATTTAATCCCCGCCGCACCGCCTCCTCTGTGACCGGTATCTCCTCCGCAAGCACCCGTACCACCGCTGTGGCCACCGCCGCGTTCAGGCGCTGATGTTCGCCCAACAGCGGCAACTCGACCTCCGCCAACGGCGCTTTCCCGGCATCTTCCGCGGTCACCACGGTCAGTGCCGAACCCTGCCGCTCCGCCACCCCCGAGATCACCGCCTGCGCCGTCGGCTCCGCCACCCCCGTCACCACCGGCACCCCCGGTTTGATGATTCCCGCCTTCTCCCCGGCAATCGCCGCCAGCGTTCCCCCCAGCCAGTTCTGATGATCCAACCCAATCGTCGTGATCACACTCGCCAGCGGCGTAACGATGTTGGTCGCATCCAACCGCCCTCCCAAGCCCGTCTCCCAAATCACCAGGTCGCAGCGTTCCCGCTCGAAATATCGCAGCGCCATCACCGTCACCGCCTCGAAAAAGGTTGGCTGCAACGGCACTCCGTCCCCGCTCGCCCGCGAGGTTTCCAACCAGCCACGCAATTCCCCGACCAACCCGACAATCGCCGCCTCCCCCGCCGGTTCGCGATTTATCTGCAGCCGCTCCCCGAACGACACCAGATGTGGCGAAGTGTACAAGCCCACCCGCAATCCCGCCGCCCGGTAAATGCTCTCCAGCATCGCGCAGGTGGACCCCTTCCCATTTGTCCCGGCCACGTGAATGAACCGCAACCGTTGCTCCGGATTCCCCGCCAGCGCTGCCAGCCGCCGCGGATTGTCCAGACCCAGATTCAGCCCGAACATCCGTAACCCGTGCAGGTAACTAATGGCTTCACCGTACGTCATGCACTCTCCCTCTCGGCACCCTATTTCCCAATCGCCCGCGTCAGCGCACCAGCCCGCTCACAGGGGTCGCCGGTGCATGTGGGCGTGCGCCGCCGCAATGAACCCCCGGAACAACGGATGCGGCGCGTTCGGTTTGCTCAGGAATTCCGGGTGAAACTGCGACGCGACAAAAAATGGATGCCCCCTCACCTCGATGATCTCCACCAACTGCCCGTCCGGCGACGTCCCGCTAAATTCAAATCCCGCCGCCTCGAACCGCTCCCGATACGCATTGTTGAACTCATACCGGTGCCGATGCCGCTCGTGGATCAGGAACGCCCCATACAACCGCGCCGCCGCCGAACCCGCCTTGAGCTGGCACGGTTGCGCCCCCAACCGCATCGTCCCGCCCTTCTGCGTCACATTCCGCTGCGCGTCCAGCAGCGCGATCACCGGATGCGGCGACGTCGGATCAAACTCCGTCGAATGCGCCCCCGCCAATCCCAGCACGTTGCGAGCAAATTCGATGCTCGCAATCTGCATGCCCAGACACAAACCCAGATACGGAATTCCCTGCTCCCGCGCATACCGCGCCGCCAGAATCTTCCCCTCGACTCCCCGCTCTCCAAAACCGCCTGGCACCAGTATCCCGCCCAACCCCTTCAACGTCTCCGCCACGTCTGCCTCCGCCAGATTCTCCGCATCCACCCGCACGAATTCGATTCCGCAGTCATTCGCAATGCCTCCGTGAATGATCGCCTCGTAAACGGACTTGTACGCATCCTGCAACTCGATGTACTTCCCGATCACCCCGATGCGCACCCGGTGCTGCGGGGCAATCAGTTTCCGGATGATGTCCTGCCAGTGGGCCATGTTCGCCGGCGGCACCGTGAGCCGCAAATACTGGCACACCAGATCGTCCATGCGCTCGCGTTGCAGCATCAGGGGCACTTCGTAAATCGAGTGGTCCACGTCCTTCTCCTCGATCACCCCCTCAAACGGCACATTGCAGAACAGCGACATCTTCTTCCGCAGCTCCTTGGTCAAAGGCCGCTCGCACCGGCAAACCAGGATGTGCGGCGCGATGCCGATTTCCCGCAGCTTCGCCACCGACTGCTGGGTCGGCTTGGTCTTCAATTCCCCCGCCGCCTTGATATACGGCACATACGTGACATGGATGAAACACACGTTCCCCACGCCGGCCTCGAGCGCAAACTCCCGGATCGCTTCCAGAAACGGCAGCCCTTCGATGTCCCCCGTCGTCCCCCCGACCTCCGTGATCAATACATCCGCCTTCGTCTTCTCCTCCAAGTCCCGGATGCGCTTCTGAATCTCATCCGTCACGTGCGGGATCACCTGCACCGTCTTCCCCAGATATTTTCCCTCCCGCTCATTGTTCAGCACCGTCTGGTAAACCTGCCCGCTGGTCAGGTTGTTGAGCCGGCTCAGCTTGGTGTTGGTGAACCGCTCGTAATGCCCCAGATCCAGGTCTGTCTCTGCGCCGTCATCTAGCACATAAACCTCGCCATGCTGAAACGGGCTCATCGTCCCCGGGTCCACATTCAGATAGGGGTCAAACTTCTGCAGCGCCACCTTGAGCCCGCGGTTCTCCAACAGCGTGCCCAGCGCCGCCGCCGTCAAACCCTTCCCCAGCGAACTCACCACCCCGCCCGTCACAAAAATATATTTCATACCCAGTCCAATCCTTCCGTCACACCCGCTCTCCACGCCTGTCACCCACCCCGCAACAACGCTTCCACCCGCGCCACATCCGCCGGCACATCCACTCCCACGCTGTCGTACTTCACCCGCACCACCGCGATCGGGATGTCATTTTCCAGCGCCCGCAACTGCTCCAACCGCTCCGCCTGCTCCAGCGCCGAGACCGGAAATCTCACCAGCCGCAGCAGCGTCTCCCGCCGGTAGCCGTAGATTCCGAGATGCTTCAAAAACGGAAATGCCGCCAGCTGTTCATCCACCGGACGGCTGGCGGCATCCCGCAAATACGGAATCGTTCGCCGCGAAAAGTATAACGCCCGCCCCGTCGTACTGACAACGACTTTGACAACGTTCGGATTCTCATACTCCCCTGCCCCGCCCAGCGCAGTAGCCGCCGTGGACATTTCCGCCCCCGCCAGCGCCTCCGCCACCGCATCAATCACCGCCGGATCAATCAACGGTTCATCCCCCTGGATGTTCACCACCGCATCGCACCCGCACCGCCCCGCCACCTCCGCAATCCGGTCCGACCCGCTCGGATGATCCTCCCGCGTCATCTCCACCCGGCAAAATCGCCCCGCCGCCGCCGCAATCCGCGCGTCATCCGTCGCCACAATCACCTCCGCCAGCGACCCCGCCTTCCGACACTGCTCCACCACCCGCTCGATCAGCAATTTCCCCGCAATAGGGTGCAACGGCTTCCCCGGAAACCGTGTTGACGCATAACGCGCCGGAATTATCCCAATCACTTTCATCCGGACGATTAAGCCAGACGCGCCCCCGCCGTAAAACCTTCTTTTGCCCTGCCCCCGCCCGTCCATCGCCCCCGCTCATGCTGTCACCGGCGGTTGCGTATCCTGAAACCGTCTCCAGAACAGGCCGCTCTGCCTGCCGCTACCGGGGAACCAATCCAACCATCCCCGCACGGAAGATCGGGAACATTGACTTTCCTCCGGCCCTCCGGCGTCTTTAAAAGGATCTCTTGTGTCCGACATCTCTGCCATGGCGACCGCCGTTCGACTCTGCCCCACGCTGTTTGCACTCGTTTTTCTGCTCTGCGCCGCAGGCCTCGACACCGCCCGCGCGCAGGAAAACAAGCTCGCCCGCGCCTCCGAACTCCTCAAAAACCGCCAGTATCAGGACGCGATCAAGCTCCTGAACGACGCCGTCCGCGGCCAGCCCGACTCGGGCACGGCGATCGAGCATCTGCTGCTCGGCGAGTGTTATTTTCTCACGCAGCAGTATGACTCGGCGCGACCGGCGTTCGTGAAGGCGGCGCAGAATGGGCGCGATGAGAAGACCAAGTCCGCCGCCGAGTATCGCCTCGCGACGGTCGCGTTCCGGCTCAAGGATTTCGCGGGTGCGAGCGCGAAGATCAAAGCCTTCACCGCCCAGCATCCCGACGATGCCCGCGTCGGCAAACTGCTCGCCTACCAGATGATGATCCTCGCCGCCAAGGGCCGCGAATCCGAGCTGGAGATCGAGCGGTTGCACCGGCAGATTTACGACAACATCCAAAAGTACAATTTCTCCACGGGCATGGAGGCGGACGACATCCTCTGCGACTTCTACCGCCAGACCGGCCAGGCCGAGAAGGCCCAGAGCGCCTACACGCGCATCGTGCAGAACTTCCGCCGCGTCATCACCGATTATGAACGGGAGCGGCGTCCCATCCCCGCCGCGCTCGAGAAATCTCACGACAACGCCGCGCTGCAGCTCGGCATCCTCGCGCTCGACCGCAAGCAGACCGCCGACGCCGTGAAGTGGCTCGAGAACGTCCGCTACGATCTCGAATCGAAACAAAAGGCCCGCCTCTTCCTCGCCAAGACCGCCTACGAAAAACAGGATTTCGGCAAGGCCATCGATTACCTGAACAAAGAGGGTTTCATCGACACCGTCCCCGCCAGCCCGCTCAAGTCCGACATGTATCTCCTGCTCGGTCTCGCCGAGCGCAGCCGCGCGAACCCCAATGCCAGCCGCGTCGAGGAATGGCTCAAGCGCGTCGGTCCCGAGGCGAAAGGCTTTGCGCAGGCACAGTCCGCGCTCGGCGATCTTTATCGCGACAAGGGCCTCACCGACGAAGCGATCAAGGCCTTCAGCCAGGCGCAATCGTCGCCCGATCACGCGCCGAACGCGCTCTACCATCTCGGCGCGATCTATTTCGAGCAGGCGGGAAAAACCAGCGACACCGCGAAAGCCGGCGACCTCTTCAAAAAATCAGCCGACCTCCTCGGCCAGCTTCTCACCAAGTATCCGCTCGCCCCGCAGGCCAAGCTCGCCAAGGACATCGCTGCGCAGCTCACGTCGCGCGGCATCGCCGTCGGTTCGTCGGCCAGCGGCGACGAACTCGCGAAGGCCTGGGAAAAAGCCGCGCGCGACCAGCCCGGCACGAGCGAAGGCGCGCAGGCGCTGCTGAGCCTCATCCGTTTTCACGCCAAGAAAACCCTCGATGAAAAAACCGGCGACTTCGTGAAAGCCCCGAATTACGCCGCGTCCGCCGCCGCATGCGACAAGCTGCTCGACGCGAAAGTGTACACCGGCAGGGGCCTCGCCGAGGCCAACTGGCGCACGTTGAAAGCCGAGGCGCTCTTCCATCGGGGCGACGCCGAACTCGCCAGCGTCGCGCCCAGCCGCGAGGGCAAGGTGCAGCCCGTCTTCCTCAAAACCGCCAGCGCCGACCGCGCCATCGAGTTCCTCACGCAGGCGCGCGAGCTGGTTGATCCGAAGCAACTCGAGATGCTCAAGGGCATCGAACTCGGGCTGGTCGAGGCGATGTTCAAGTCCGAGAAAAAGGAGCACCGCGCCGCTGGCGAACAGCGTTTCAGCGAACTCGAAAACGATTACGGCAACGACCCGCGCTTCCAGAAACTCGCGCTCGATCTCGCCGAGTGGTACCGCCAACAGGGCCGGCTCGCCGAGGCCGGCAAGCAGTACCTGGGCGTCGCGCATCGCGGCAAGGACCTCGCCGAAAAGGAGCTGCTGAAAATCCTCTACACCGCCGGCAGCCTCTTCAGCAAAGCGGGCGCCGAAGCCCAGAAAAAGCAGGGCGAGACCGGCTACGGCCTCTACATTTATCCCAAGGAAGCCATCCAGCTCGGCGACGACTTGCTCAAAACGCACGCGCCCTTCCGCCGCCTCGTCGAGCCGCGCTGGCCGCGCGACGGCCAGAACCTCACCGCCGCCGAAGCCCTCGTCGCGCTCTCGCAGGCGTCGGGGATTCCCTTCATCTGGTTCACTTACGAAACAAGCAACAAGGGCCGCTCCACGGGTGTCGGGCACTATCTCAACAAAACACGCGTCAACCTCCGCGAGGGCAAAACCACCGTGGACGAGGCGCTGAAACAGATTCTCGACTTCACCAAATTCCGCCTCGCTTTCGACATCGGCATCACCGACGGCAAGCCCACGATCACGCCGCCCGCCAGCGAAGATCCCGACGCCGAGAAGCCACGCGTGATCGAGATTTACGACGCGAGTCTCGGCGAGAACCGCTTCCCGCCGCTCGAACGCCGCCTCGATCTCGCGTCGCGCGAAGGCAAGAAGAACCGGGCCGCCGCGCCGATGCTGTTTAACATACTCCAGCGACTCGAGGAGGTGACCCAGACCCGCGTCGTCTGGGCCGACGGCATCGACAAACAGGAGAAGCTCGCCGCCGAACTGAAGGGTGGCCTTGCGCCGAACGTGACCTGCGGTGCGGCCCTCACCGCTGCGCTCGAACCGCTGAACCTGCGTTTCCGCGTCATCAAGCGCGACCTCGCCGCCGAGCAATACGAGGCAGCGAAGGACGCCTTCAACCAGGTCCGTCAGATCGACCCCAAGAGCAAATACGGCGAGCGCGCCCTCTTCGCCGTGGCGCTCAACTATTACAACCAGCAAGACCACGAGAAGATGAAGGTCGTCCTGCGCGAATACCTGAAGGTCTTCGACAGCCCGGCGAACGAGTTTTACCACCAGGCCAGCTTCTGGATCGGCTGGGCGTTCGAGCGCGAGAAGAAGTATCGCGAGGCCGTCAGCTACTACGCCCGCGGCGCGGAGGAGCGGCTCGTCGTCGCCAAGGCCGACCCGAAGCCCGATGCCAAGCCCGCGACGCGCGACGCGCTGAAGCAGCAGCTTTCCTATGATTCGCAATTCGCGCTGCTGGAGCCGCTGAACGGCGCGTTCAAGGAAATTAAGTTCGATGATTTCCTCGAGTTCATCCGCCAGAACACGCACGTCGAGGTGCGCCTCGATCCCGCCGTCACCGCGCCCACCAACACGCTGAATCGCGCGGCGTTCAAGGGCGTGCCGGGTTTCACGCTCCTGTGCGAAACGCTCGAGCCGCTCGGCCTCACCTTCCGCGTCGAGAACGTGAATCCCGAGACCGCCGAGCGCGCCTACTTCCGCCTCGCCTCGGCTTACAAGAAGGACAACCTGATGGAGCAGGCGCTCGAGAACTGCCGCGCGCTCCTCACGCGCTACCCGAGCACCACGCGCCGCCGCGAGACGCAGTCGCTGATGCTCGAGGTTTACAAAGGGCTGAAGGATTACCGCAACGTAATGGCGACGCTCGAGGAATTGAAACGCACCGCGACCGACGACGCCGAGAAGCGCCGGCTCGATGCCGAGATCGCGTCGATTCTCTTCGACATGGCCGATTACGCGAAGGCCGCGCAGGCGTTCAAGGACTCGCTGCAATCCGCGAAGGAAACCGACGAGCGCCTCGGCCTGCGCGACGGATACGCGCGGGCGCTCTTCCGCGACGGCAAGTCCGCCGAGGCGCTGGCGCAGTACGAATTGCTCGCGAAAGAGGAGACCAACCCGCTGCGGCAGTTCGTCGCGGGGCTGATGGTTTTCGGCCTGAAGTTCACGCTCGACCAGGCGTTCGAGCGCGAGTTCCCCGAAGCGGCGCTGCGCTACGTGCAGCGCTACGAGGCGTTGAGCGAAGCCGAACGCAACCGCCTGACCGCGCCCGAATTTGTAAAGGCCACGTGGATTTACTACGTGCAGGCGCTCATTGATTTCAAAAAGGACCGCGCCGCCGCCGGCCTCGAAAAGCTCAAGGCCGTGGCGACCTCGCCGGATGATTTCCTCGCGGGCGATGCGAACTACCGCATCGGCCTCGCGCATCTGGCCGCGAAGGATTTCGAGAAAGCGCGCGAGTCCTTCGAGTATCTGCTCTTCGCGACCAAGTCGTCCGAATCCGTCGTGCGCGCGACCTACCAACTCGGTGTGTGCTTGCAGGAACTCGGCCGCACCGACGCCGCGCGCCAGCGGTTCCAGCAGATTCTGGATCGCTACCCGCTCTCGCCCTACGTCGAGCTGGTGAAGAAAAATCCCGTTGC
>CAZUUP010000092.1:4319-13190 GCA_964623105.1 uncultured Akkermansia sp. | reverse complement strand
AAAGGGGCAGGTGGGGGGGCGGGGCCGGGGGGCGGCCGAGGGGGGCCTTTGGGGGGGGAAAGCCGGGGGGGGGGGGGGGGGGGGGGGGGCGGCGGGCTTGGTGGGCGAGGGCGCGGGTTCGAGGAGTTTGCCGGTGGCGTCTTGGATGGTGAAATCTTCGGGGGCGAGGGGTTTGAGCCAGTCGTGGAGGGCGATCTGGTAGGGTTGCCAGAAGAGCTGGTTGTCGTGATAGAGCGCGCCGCCGCGGAGGGCGCGGGCGGTGGCGGCGTCGGGGGCGAAGACGGCGGGGACGACGCGGGTGCCGCGTTGTTGCACGAGGGGGTCTTTGGGGAAGGTGAATTTGAGATTGATCAGGAAGTCGTTGTCGCCGGGGGAGACGTCGAGGGTGAGGAGTTGATCGTGGAGGGCGGCGGCGTTGGTGAAGGTGAGGAAGTGCGTGGTGGTGCCCGAGGGCGTGGTGAGTTCAGCGAGCGCCGTGCCGTCGGGGGCGCGAAGGGTGGCGCGGCGGGTGCGGGGGAGATCGAGTTCGGCGAGCATGAGGTGCGCGCCGACCGCGCCGCGCGGAACGTAGAGGTGGCTTTGGCGCCACATCGCGCCGTGGCCGTGGAGCCAGTCGGGGTGGCCGGTGAGGCCGTATTTGAGCGCGGGGTCGAGGCGGACGGTGACGTAGTGGTCGGTGGCGCCGACGAGGAGGATGCGCCAGATGCCGGGGGGGCCGGCGGGCACGGTGTGGGTGAAGGTGCGTTTGGGCGTGGCGGCGAGGCGGTCGGGTTGCGAGGGGGCGCTCCAGCGCCACTGGGGTTCGGTGCCCATCATGCGGAGGTGGGCGAGATACCAGGTTTCGTGGCCGAGCGCGCCTTTGGCGGGGAGCGCGGCGGGGGAGGTGACGCCGTCGTCGGGGATGACGACGCGGACGGGGTTGGCACCGGCGGGGTCGTAGATTTTGAGGAGGACTTCGCGCGGGCCGTTTTCGCTGAGGTTGATGTCGCGAACGTCGAGGGAGAGATCGAAGGCGCGGCCGGTGGGGTTGTGAACGAAGAGCGTGAGGCCGTCGTGGAGGCGGTGGGTATCGGCGGCGGCAAGCGGGGACGTGAGCAGGAGGATGGCCGCAAAGAACGCAAAGAGACGCAAAAAGGGGAGGGGTGGGTCAGGTTGGGGCGACCCCTCGCCGTGGTACGTCTGCGGCATGGGCAGCGTGGGGTGTGGGGGATTGGGGGTGGGTGCGGGGCGCGGGGTTTTGGGGGCTGTGGTACTTGTTTTCATGTGGCGGGGTGGAGCGGGGTCGCGAAGTAGGGGGTGGCCGCAAAAGGCGCGAAAGAGCGCAAAGAGGGGGAATAGCCGATCATTAGATTTTCCCGCAGATTCAGGGAGGCCACAGATGGGGACAGGAAGTTGCATCTGCGGTCGTTCTGAATCTGCGGGAGGGTTCGGTTTTCTGGGTTGCGAATTTGGACGGAGGTTGGCGGCGCTGCCGGCGGGCGCTCGTGAGCGCAGCCGAGTTGGCAGGGGAATTTGGGGCAGGGGAATGGGGAGGGACGTGGGGGTGGCGGGCCTGGGAGTCATCTCGAGTCTTGATTTCATTTGGCAGGGCGGAGGCGGTAGTTCACGGAGGCGGTGCGGGCGACGAGGGGTTGGTCTTTGTTTTCGAGGAGGTCGATGAGGAGGTTCCGGCACGAGGCGCGGCTGAGGTAGGTGTCTTGGAATTCGGCGGGGGAAAGTTTCACGCGGCGGGGGCGGTCGAATTCGATGAGGACTGCGCCGGTGAAGCGGGTGAGGCGCGCGGCGGTGACTTGGTCGGTCCAGTTGGTGGTGGCGGCGGACCAAGTTTTGTTGCGTTCGAGTTCGATGGTGGTGGGTGGGGTTTTGGCTTGTTGCTGGGTGTCGCGGAGGAAGACGGGGAGGGTTTCGTAGAGTTCGGCGAAGGCGTCCTGGCCGGTGGATTGCAGCGTGGTCGCGACGCGGAGGGCGTCGGCGGCGAGGGTGAAGGTGCGGCTGTAATCAAGGCGGCCGTCGAGGGCTTTGGGTTGTCCCAACTGGCCGCGCGGGAGGGTGCCGGTGACGCGGACGGTGCCGTCGGTGGCGGTGAGAGTGCTGGTGACGTGCGGGGTTTGGATGCGCGCGGTGGTGAAGACTTTTCCGTCGGGCCGGATGCCCGAGACGGCGTGGCTGGGCCAGGAACGCCAGTCTTCGAGCGGGTCCATGTTTTTGTCCTTGGTCATGCCGCCGCGGCGGCCGAGCAGGACGGAGCCGGTGGCGGGGGTCCAGAAGGCGGAGAGTTGTCCGCCGCCGAAACCGTAGGGGCCGGCGAGGGGGAGGTGGCCGTCGTCGGGGTTGGGCGCGCCGACGGGGCCGGTGTGGAGGATGGCGGCGTAATTGCTGAATTTCGCGACGGTGAAGGCTTGGGAGAAATCGCGGATGAAATTTTCGTCGCGCAGGAAGGGGGAGCGGAGGAGCGGGGATTTCTCCTGTTCCAGTTTGAGGCGATGGGCGAAGGCTCCGACGGGGTAGTATTCGTAAGCGAAGCTGACCATGGCGGGGAAGTTGAAGGACTGCCAAAGGCGGAAGTTCCAGAGGTGGTTGCTGAGTTCGTCGTTCCGGGCGAAGCGGCGTTGTTCGACTATGACCGGGTTTTCGGCGATCTGCGCGTTGAAGAATCCGCCGCGTTGGGCGGCGGCGTTGGTGAGGGCGGTGGCGGAAGGGAGCGGGACCAGGTAGGCGGCTTCGTCGGTGACGAGGGAGGCGGCGTAGTCGCGGTATTGGCCCCATTCCCATTGGTCGCGCCAGGCGTCGGCGCTGTAGCGGGTTTGAAAATGGCTGGGGCCGAAGGTGCGTCCGTCGGGTTCGGGCAACACGACATGCGCGCGCAGGCGATGGCAGCGATCGACGACGTCGCGGGCGAACGGCCAGCGGGTGGCGAGGGCGAGCCAGGTGGTGAAGAAATTGGCCTGGCCGCCGTAACCGAGATCGAGGCCGCCGCGGTCCACGAAATAACCGGCGGGATGGAAGTGGCGCGGGTCGGTAAAGAGTTTGCGGGCGTAGGCTTCGGTTTGCTTCGCAAACTCGGGGTCGCCAAGGGCCTGGCTGATGTACCAAAGCGAGAGGGGCGCGACGACATCGAGCTGCGGCTCTTCGCCTTTCGGTCCCCAGTCGAGGAGGCGCTGGCCCATTTTGCGGAGGCCGGTGAGGTAGGCGGCGCGCACATTTTCCGGGACGGCGTCGCGGACGATGGGGAAGGGATAGGCGAGCAGGATGAGGGTGGGCGCGAACCAGTCGCTGCGACCGATGCCGCCGATTTCGGGGGCGTACTCGAGCTGGGCGTCGAGCATGGCGAGGTGGACGCACATGGTGACGAACGCGCGGAGTTTCATCGGGCGCGAGTTGAGGTAGGGATTGTGCTGATTGGTCCAGGTGGTGAGGAAGGCGGCGGGTTCGGCCCAGACGGGCGGGCGCTTGATGCCGGCGGGGGTTTCGATTTCGGCGAGGGTGAAGAGGCGGGACGGGGCGTTGACGGCGGGGTAGCCGCGCTTGGTGCCGATGAGCGGCTGGAGCATCTGGGTGAGGAGGAAGTTGCGGTATTGGGTTTCGGGGTCGGTGGGGACGGAGACGTTGCTGAACTTTTGCGTGACGCCGTGCTCGAAGTCGGCGGGCTTCAGGGTGGCGAGATATTGGCGCAGGGTTTTCTGGAAAGCGTGATGCTCGGGCAGGGTGGTGCGTTGGAAGACGGGCGGAGGCGGCGGGGTGTTGGTGGTCGTGGTGGTGAGCTTGGCGGTCGGGGCAGGGGCGGCTGGGGCGGCGGCGGAGGTGACAAGCGGGGAGGCGAGGAGCAAGAGGGCGAAAATGGCGGGGTGCAGGGGTAAAGCGAACTGCGCAAAGATACGGGTGGGGCCGGTGAAATGGCGGGGCGTTTCGCTCGTGGGGCTGGCGGGAAGTTTTGATGGGGGAAGCTGGCTCATGACAGGATTATGCGGGTTGGACGCTGGAATTGGGGGTGATCCAGCGGGAAGCTTGGCGGTGCGGGGGAGGGCGGTAGGTTGATCGCTGGGCTGGGGCGACGGCAGCTGGGGAATTTGCGGTCGTGCGTCGTTATCGGTGGGCGGTGGAGTCTGGTGGTCAAGGGAGGCGTTGGTTCATTCTCAGACGCCGCATTGAGTCAATTGCGTTGGTGATGTGAGGATGCGGCGGGGAGCGGTCAGGCTTTCACCCATTTGGCGAGCCATTCCCAGGCTTGGGTTTGCATCTCGAGGTTGAATTCGTGCGGGGTGTCGTAGTGGAGCCCGCGGAATTTGGCGGGGATGCCGGCTTTTTGGTAGCAGGCGGCGAGTTTGGCGTAGCATTCCTGAACTCCGGGTTGGTCGAAGAGGCCATCGCGTTTGCCGTTGATGACGAGGAGTGGCGTGGGCATGGCGAGGGAGGCGACGTCGGGGTAGTCGAGGTGACGGTAGAGGCCGGGCACGAGTTTGGTGAAGCCGATGGCGCTGCGGACGTGCCGCTGGAGCTGGCGGGGGAAGGAGGCCATCCAGCCGACGATGACGGAGGCCTTGATGCGATCGTCGAGCGCGGCAAGATGGCAGGCGCGCAGGCCGCCGATGGAGAGGCCGACGCAGCCGATGCGACTGGGGTCCACGTCTTTGCGGGTCAGCAGGTAATCGACGGTGCGGATGTCGTCCCAGAACATGACGCCGGACCAGGTGAAGCCGGCGGCGAGGATGGTGCGGCCGAGGAGGTATTCGCTCTGGCCGGAGCGTTGGTTGAAGAGACGGATGCGTTCGGCGGAGATGTCGCGGGGGCGGTGGCGCCAGTCGTCAGCGTCGTCGTCAAGGAGGAGCCGGCGTTCGCCCCAATAAAACATGTCGATGACAATGACGACGTAGCCCTGGCGGACGAGGTCCGCGGCGATGCTGCGACCGGCATAGAAGGTTTTCTTGAAGTCGGTGAGGACGGGGTGTTCGTCTTTATTCTCGAGGAGTTTCTCCTTGCCCCAGAGGTAAAAGCCGCCGTGGTCGTGGAGCGCGATGATGGCGGGGGCGGGAAGGGGGGCGTGTTTCGGAATGAGAACGCAAGCGGGGATACGGAGGTCGGGTGTGGTGTTGAAGAGGATTCTTTCGAGCAGGTAGTCACCGCGGTCGGTGCGTTCGATGACTTCTGCGCGAGGGTCGCAGGGAGGGGGCGAGTAGTGGAGGAGATCGAGCAGCTTGGTGCGGGCGGTTTTTTTCCAGTCGGGCAGGGATTGGAATTGGGGTTGGAGGTAGGAGAGGGGGAATTCCTGTTTTACGGCCTGGCTTGCGATGAAGGGGAAAAGGGAACCGACCTGGTTGAGATTGAAGACGGGTGGGGGCGGGGGCGGGGTGGAGGTAGCGGCGTGAGCGGTGGTGCCGAGGGTGAGGGAGGCGCCGAGTCCGGTGCCGGCTTGCCGGAGGAAGCTGCGGCGGGTGGGGCGAGAGTTGGGATGGGGAGTCGGGCTTTCGCTGGAGTCGGAGGGCATCGGGAAGGGTTTGGAGAATCGGGCGAGAGCGTCAATGCCGGATTTCTGGAAACCGCGGGGTTCGTGGAATAGCTCCCGGTCCGTGGGGGCGGGGCGATTGCACGGGAAATGGGGTCAGGGAAATTGGGGGCGGCGCGGAAAACGCGCACTGCTGGAGGGAAGGCGCGGACGGTTTTCGGGCGGGGTTGGCCTGGCGAGGCAGGATGAACCACCGTTTTGAGGGTGGCGGGGCATGTGGTATAAGTCGGGAAGTCCTGAGGCATGAACATGATGACAAAGTATCTGGCGTTGACGTTGGCGTTACTGGGCGCGATCGAGGTGGGGGCGCGGGCGGAGCGGCGGCGGCCCGTGCCGAACATCGAGGCGTTTCGCGCGTGGATGAAACAGAATCCGCACCCGCCAATGCCGGTGCCCGGGGTGACGGATGAGCAGACTTTGGGGAAGGAACTGTTCAGTGACGTCAACCTGTCGTTGAACCGGAATCAATCGTGTGCGACGTGCCACAGCTTGACGGCGGCGAGGGATGCGGTGACGGGGCGGTCGTTGGGGGTTACGGGATTTGTGGATCCGGAGAACGTGCGGACCGGGAGTGCGGTGTCGCGGGGTTCGGTACCGGGGCGGTTTGGGAAGCTGAATTCCCCGCCGGTGGGTTATGCGGCGTTCAGTCCGCAGTTTCACTGGGACGGGGTGGAGGGGATGTATTTTGGGGGGCAGTTTTGGGACGGGCGGGCGGCGAATTTACAGGATCAGGCGGCGGAACCTTTTCTGGGCACGAATGAAATGGCGATGCCGAGCAAGTGGGCGGTGGTCACGCGGTTGAAGGAGAATGCGGGTTATCGGGAGAAATTTCGGGCGGTGTTCGGCATCAACCTGGACCAGATCGCGGGGCGGGATTGCGCGCCGGCGAGCGCGAAGGCACCGCCGGGGGTGTTTGCGGCGTTCGATGCGCTGACGCGGGCGATTGCGACCTTCGAGAAGACGCGGGGAGTGAACCGGTTCACGTCGAAGTTTGACTTTTATCTGGCGGGGATGACGGAGTTGAGTCCGGTGGAGAAGCAGGGGATGGAGTTGTTCAATTTCAAGGGGCTGTGTTTCCGGTGTCATGTGAGCAATCCGTCGATTGCGCCGGATGGGTCGGTGTTTCCTCCGTTGTTCACGGATTTTTCGTACGAGAACATCGGCGTGCCGCGGAACACGACGATCCCGGGCAATCCGAAGCCGAGCCAGGGACTGGGCGGACGGAAGGATGTGGCGGCGCGGTCACCGGGGGGCAGCCAGTTGGGGAAGTTCAAGGTGAGTTCGCTGCGGAACATCGCGGTGACGGCGCCGTACGGGCACAACGGGGTGTTCGCGACGCTGGAGGAGATTGTGCATTTCTACAACACGCGTGACGTGCTGGGGCGGGTGGTGTCGGACCAGGATCCGGGGTTTGGCGTGAGCGGGTGGACGCCGCCGGAGGTGCCGCTCAATGTGAATTTTGACGAGGTGGGAAACTTGGGGCTCAATCCGGACGAGGAGGCGGCGATTGTGGCGTTCTTGAAGACGCTGACGGACAAGTATCCCGACCTTGGTGGTGATCCGAATGTGCCGCCGGGGACGCCGTCACCGTTCCGGACGACGCCGTTTCCGCCGTTTCCGTGAGCGGGGTTTGGCGCGGCAGCGCGGGGGGGCGATCGCACTCGCGGCGGGTTTGCGCTGACGGCAAACCGGGTGGAGACACCGAGTTTTGGGATGGCCGAGCGCGGTCAACCTGGCGTGAACCTTTTGCTGGGTACGCCTGAAACAGAAGCTACCCGAAATTCAAACTGCTTCTTTGAACCTAGATTCCGCAGTTGAAAACCATCCTGCCGAAGGCAAACCACTAACCGGCACTGACTTGCACTAATGAAACCAGGCCATCGCCGTTCACCCAGCAGGGGAACCTGTTCCGCGCCCGCAGATGAGTGCTGGTCAGTGTCAGTTAGTGGTTTTCTCCGTCGGCCCTGGTTTCAACTGCGGCTTTTAGGTTGAAGTGACTGAAATGATTTGCCGCGACCCGCCATGGCGCGGGAAGGAGGCTGTGCTCCACGGCGGAACCGTTTGGCGGAATCCCGGACGCAGTTTCCTCAGCGGGGCGGTCGGTAGCCGGATGGTGGGGTGACGACTTCGAAGTCGGAGCCTTTGATTTTACGAAGTTCTTCGTGGAGGACGGGAATGCGGGGGTCGGGGGCGACGGAGATGGCCCAGTCGATGCCGTTGTCGGCGTTGAGCATTCCATAGCGTTTGAGGGCCTCGAGGATGGTCCTGACTTCGGCGGAGAATTTCGAGGTGTCGAAGTCTTTGCGGAGGCGGAAGCGTTCGCCCATGCGGGGAAGGTTGGGGTCGGTCTTGCGGCTGGCGTAGTGGGTGGCGGGGTACACGTAGGCGCGGCGGGTGTTTTTGAAGGTGGCGCGGAGGGCGTGTTCGATTTTGCCGCGTTTGAGTTCGTCGTAGCGGACGACTGACGGGAAGATGGGAAGGCCGGCAGCATCGGAGCTGGTCCAGCCGTCGGGGCGCTGGCGGTTGGAGGCGAGATTGAAAACCGAGGCTTGTTCGGCGGTCCAGCCGGCGTCGGTCTTGGTGAGGCGGTAGAACTCGTAGAGCATGCGGTTGACGGGGTCAACGACGATGCCGTGGCGGTCGGCGTCGAGGGTGGGTTTGCCGCGCTGGACATCGTCGAGTGTGAGGTGACGGAGGGCGGGATCACGCTGATAGGTAGCGGGCCAGCCTTCGATGACGGCGTTGGGCGGCACGGGGAAGGGGCCGGGATCGGATTCGCCGGCGTAGGCGTTGATGCGGACGTCGATTTTCTTTTGATCCGGGGGGACAAGGACGAAGCCCATGTCGGGGTTGTAGCGGAGCGGTTTGGTGGGGCCGATGGCGGCGATCATGGCGCGCGAATTGGGGGCGACGGGCCAGGAATCGACGGGAATGTTCCATGGGTTGTCGGGCGGGAAGACCTCGAGGGCGGCGAGGATGGCGTCGGCCTCCGGGGTGTTGAAGTGAAGGGGTTCCTTGAGGGTGGGCTTGGGCGCGGCTTTGAGGCGCGCGAGGCGGTCCTGATTGATGATGACGCCGGGGGAATCGGCGGCGGTCAGGGAGGCTTGGACGAAGAGGAGCAGAAGTGAGGTGAGGAGGCGCATGGTGGGGGGCGGCGAAGTGGTGGGACTTTGATGCAGCGAGTTGTGCGCGCTCCGCGCGCGGGGTTGGTGCATTATTGCGACATCAGACGGCGGCGAGTGCAGCCCAGCTTCACGCGACGTCGGAGTCCATTGGAAGTCGCGTACGCGTGGAAACGGATAAAAGCGGCAGGTTTGCCGCGTTGGCGTGGCGCAGCCGGGATGGTGCCCGGTCAGTTGGCCTTGATATTG
>CAZUUP010000092.1:0-4219 GCA_964623105.1 uncultured Akkermansia sp. | reverse complement strand
GTCAGTTGGCCTTGATATTGTAGGCGAGCAAGAGGTCTTGGTCGCGGAGGTAGAGCCGGCCGTTGGCGACGACGGGATGGGCCCAACTGTTTTTCGTGGTACGGTCGGGTTGGTCAAAGCGGCCCTTTTCGCGGTAGGCGGCCGGGGTGGCCTCGACGAGGGCGACGGTTCCGCGTCCTCCCTCGGCGCGGAGGTAGAGAAGTCCGTCGGCGCAGGTGACGGAGCCTTTGCCGACGCTGGGGTTGGACCATTTAACCTCGCCGGTTTTGAAGTCCATGCATACCCAACCGGAGGAGTCCGAGTGGCCGTAAACATGGCCGTCGAGAAGGATCACGCCGCCGTGGTGATTGACCATGGCTTTGTTGTTGTAAGTTTCCTCGGCGGAGAAGCCACCCGGGCTCTTGGTGATTTTGAAGGCGTTGCAACCGATGCCGTAACCGGAGGTGACAAAGACCAGGTCGTCGCTTTGGACGGGAGTGGGAATGACGGCGGTGGAGCCGCGGCGGGCGGTGCGCCAGAGGAGGTCGCCGGTCTTGGGTTCGATACCGACGAGGGATTGCTGGGTAAGTTGGACGTATTGCGGGACGCCGCCGATGGTGGTGAGGAGGGGTGAAACGTATTCGGCGCTGTCGCCAAAGTTCTTGGTGCGCCAGAGGAGGGCGCCGGTGGATTTGTTGAGGGCGGCGACGGTGCCTCCTTTGCCACCGGGGGAAACAATGAGGCGGTCGCCATCCACAAGGAGGGATTCGGAGTAACCCCAGCCACCGACCTGGCCGGCGAAATCGCGCTTGAGATCTTTGCGCCAGACTTCGCGTCCTGTGGCGGCGTCCACGCAAACGAGGTCACCAAACTGCCCTAGCATGAACACGAGTTTGCCGTCCACGGTCGGGGTGGCGCGGGTGCCGTCGTAGCCGCCGGCGGCACCGGGCTTGCCGAGGTTGGCGCGCCAGACGTGTTTGCCCTTGGAATCGAGGGCGCGGATGTAGCTGGCGGTTGCGTCGTCGCCGGCGGTGTAGATGCGGTCGCCGACGACGGCGACGCTGGAGTAGCCCTTGCCGAGTCCCTGGGCGCGCCAGGCGAGGGCGGGGCCGGTTTTGGGCCATTCGGTGAGCAGGCCGGTCTCACGGGAGATGCCGTCGCGATTGGGACCGCGCCACTGGGGCCAGTCGGCGGCCGGGGCGGCGGTGTGCAGGGTGAGCAGGAGAGCGGTGAGCGGAAGTGCCGGAAGGGGGCGAATTTGCATGCGGATTTGGACGGTTTGAGCAGTCGGCTATTTAGAGTATCGGGCGGGTGGCAACGGCCGCTGTTGCGGCATGCCGGCGGACACCGGAGTGAATTGCGGGCCGATCGGTTACTCGCGGGTGCTCAGTTTGTCGGCGGTGGGAAAATCGGCGGGAATCTTTTGGGTGACCTTGCCGGTGGCGGCCCATTCAGCGCCGCGCTGAAGGGTGACGATGAAGCCGACGCATTTCATGCTTTCCGGGCTGTGGCCGAGGGTGGTGTGGAAGGAGCGGCCCTTGCCGTAGTCGATGGTCATGAGCATGGGTTCCTGATGGCCGGAGCCGCCTTTGGCGGGGTTAGCGAAGGCGGTGGCGAGCACGGTGAGGTTTTCGGCGGGTCCGCGGAGGCGGTCGTAGAGTTCATCTTTGACGTGCAGCCAACGGGCGGGGAGACCGGCGGTGATGGGGTGGCTGGCGTCGCGGATTTCGACCACGAAATCGTGTTGCTGGCCGTGGCTGCCGCCGCGGCCCGGATCGGTTACCTTGGCGACCTTGCCATCGATAAAGCGGACGTAGGGGCCGTCCTTTTCGGTGCGGCCGCCCCAACCGCCGACGCCGATCATGCGGTTGTATTCTTTCCACTCGGGAAAACTGTTGTCGGCGGCGTGGACACAAACGAAGCCGCCGCCGTTTTTCATGTAGGCCTCGAGCGCCGCCTTGGTTTCGGCGGACCATGGTTCGCCGTTGTAGTTGGAGATGATGACGTCGAAGTCGCTGAACTTGGGTTTGAAGGCGGCCATGTCGCCACCCTTGGCAGGTGCGGTGGCGACGGTGGTCTTGAAAAGGCCGGAGCTGTCGAGGGCTTTGACGATGTGGGGTGTGGTGCCTTTCCAGTTGTGGTTGTTCTGGCCGTCGATGACGAGGGCTTTGAGCTGGGCGGCTTGGGCGGGGACGCCGAGGAGCAGGCCTGCGATGGCGAGGAGGGGTGCAAAGATTCGTTTCATAGGTGGGGAGAGTTTAGGCATGGCGGCGGCGGCGGTGACAAAACAATTCTGGGGTCTTGCGGTGGAAATCGGCCGACCTCGGGCGGCGGGTAAGGGAGCAGTTGAATGGGAAGTCCGTCCGAGGTCTTGTCGGCGCATTGTGCCAGAGTGACGCAATGGGTGGGAAAGAAATGCTCGCCAACGCGGGAAACCGGGGTTCGCCGGAAGATGGGAAGGGAGAAAACTGGCGGATTTGCTGGGTCTTTTAGAGTGTGGGCGTCGAGGTGGTCATGGCACGGGACTTGTTGATTACGAGAGTGGGAAGCGGTTGCAGCGGGGACGATGGCACCTCCGACGTTTCCTGAGTTGCGGTGCGGTGCGGCGAGGCACGGGCAGACTCCAAAATGAACCTTCGCCGGAAGAAAGAAGACAAGTATGAGCGGACCGACACAGTGGGATGCCTACAAGGATTTGGCGGAGTTGCAGGGCCGTTTGGCGTCGCTCTTTTCACTGCCCGCGCAGCGGAGGGCGGAGGGGAAGGAGGAGACTATGCGGGTGGCGCAGTGGACGCCGCTGGTGGACATCATCGAGGATGACAAAGGGTATCTGATCAAGGCGGAGTTGCCCGAGGTGAAAAAGGAAGACGTGAAGGTGACCGTTGAGCGTGGGGTGTTGACGGTGAGTGGTGAGCGTCGGTCCGAGAAAGAGGAAAAGGACAAGCGTTTTCACCGCATCGAGCGGTCCTACGGGAGTTTTGTCCGCAGCTTCACTGTCCCGGATGACGCTGACGACGGCAATGTAAGCGCGGAGTTCAAGGATGGCGTGCTGCGGGTGCATCTGGCCAAGCACGCGAAGGCCCTGCCGAAATCGGTGGAAGTGAAGATCAACTGAGTTCAGGAGTGGTTGGTGTGCGGGCGGCTTCAGTCCCGCGGGCTGGTGCCGCCCGCGTCATTTCAGGTCGGCACTTGGGGATTTCGCCTTTTTTCCTCGGACGTCGAGCGGCTTTGGTTTCTGTGAGATTGTCGCTCGGTCGCGGGTCTGCTCCGGTCACGCGGGTCAGCTCCGGTCAATCGTCGAAGGCGCGCCGCCGTGATCCTTTTTTGGCGGATTGATGGGATTTGTCGGCGAGGATGCGTTGTTTGGCGGCGCGGGATCGGCCGCGCTTCTGTCGGCGTGCTTTTTCGATGCGGGCCCGTTCGGCGGCGCGTTCGGCGGCGACCTTGGCGGCCAGTTTGGTGATGAGCATCTCGCGAGCAAGGAGGCGATTCTGACCCTGGTGGCGGGTGGTCTGGCACTTGACTTGCAGACCGGTGGGCCGGTGGACAAGTTGCACGCAGGTGGAGGTTTTGTTGACGTTCTGTCCGCCGTGGCCGCCGGAGCGAACGAAGGTTTCCACCAAGTCTTCTTCGCGAATGCCGAGTTCGGCCATGCGGCGGAGAAGGGAGTCGTCAAGTTGGTTCAGGCCGGGTTCGGCGCTCATGGGGGCAAAGTAATCGATCGTGGGCGGTGCCGCGACAGGGAAATGCGCGGCAGACAGGGAGCGAGGGGAATCGCCGGCGGTTTGCTTGATTCTTGTTTTGCGAACCGTGGGGAAAGGCGGCATGGTGGCTTCATTCCGGACAACAAATCAACGAAGGGAAAACAATGAAATCGATGGGACATTCAGTCGTGGTGGCAGTGGTGCTGGCAGGCGCGGGCATGGCGGCGGCGCGGGCTGAGGTCGGGGTTGGCGCGAAGCCGGTTGCGGGCGCGGAGATGATTCTCGATGGAACACGGGCGATGCTGGATGAAAAATGGATTTACTGGGAAGGGCCGGGTTTCAAGTCGTCGATGCCGATCAAATGGAAGATTGTCGAGGATCGGGTGGACAGGCCGGGGGCCGTGGTGAAGACCGACGATCCGGTGTCGGCGGGGGGGAAGTTTGGCACGGCGGATATTGTGACCAAAAAGGCGTACCGGGATTTCCGGCTGCATGTGGAGTTTCTGGTGAACAATCCGCGGGGCATCAGCGGGGTT
>CAZUUP010000091.1:0-13216 GCA_964623105.1 uncultured Akkermansia sp. | reverse complement strand
CGGCCAAGACCGTTTTTCTCACGGCGATGAAGAACATGAATGGACGGATGTCGGACGGCGAGTTCGTCGGCGATTTTGCCGGTGCCGTCCGGGGAATTATCATCCACCACGAGCAAGTCCACGGGCGATGGCAGCCGCAGAATGCGCTCGGCAAGCGGGACGATATTGTCGCGCTCGTTGTAAGTTGGAACGATGACCAGGGCGTCGGATGGCATTGCGATTGGTTACGGCGGCGAGAGTAAATCCGTATTTTGCCGGGAACTTCAAGCGACAAACCGGGGCCTCACGGCAGTGGTATGAAGAGAGCAGCGAATTGGAATGCGCGCGAGGGCGATCGAAAGGGTTTTCAGGGCGCATGCTTTTTCGCGGTTTTGGTCGGCTGGGGAAGCAGGCAGCGAAGGGTGCATTGCGCGCAGCGGGGCTCGCGGGGGCGGCAGTAGTCCTTGCCGACCTGAACCAGTTGGGCGTGATAGTCCTGCCAGTAATCGAGGCGTTGAGTCCGGGGCTTTTGATCGAGGGAGATTTCGCAGAGTTCTTTGAGTTGATCGTAGGTGGCGTCGGCCTGACTCCAGCCGTGCCGGGCGAAAATGCGTCGGGTGTAGGCGTCGATGACAAAACTGGCATGCCCGCCAACGTAGAGAAGCAGGCAGTCGGCGGTTTCGGGGCCGATTCCGTGGATGGCCAAGAGGCGCTGGCGGACGGTGGTGGTGTCGCCGCTCATCATGCGGGAGAGGTCGCCATGAAAACGATCAACCAATTCGCCCAGGAAGGCTCGTAGGCGGCGGGCCTTGACGTTGAAATAACCGGCGGGCCGGATGAGATCAGCGAGTTCGCGTTCCGGCAGCGCGAGAAGTTGGCGGGGGTCGAGCGGAAGGGATTGGCGCAGATTGGCGAGGGCGCGTTCGACGTTCACCCAGGAGGTGTTTTGCGTGAGGATGGCGCCGAGGCAGATTTCGAGCGGGGTGTCGCCGGGCCACCAGCCAAGATGGCCGTGGCGGCGCCGCATCAGGGTGTAGGCGCGGCGAAGAGCGGTCGCGGCGGCGGGGCTGGCTCGGGGCACGGGCGGTGGTGGTGGAGATTCAGGCGGGAGAGTGGCCGCGACGGACCAGCAAGGCCTGCCACTTGGCGAGCAACCGTCGCATGCTGTCGCCGAGCGGAAGGGCCGCCATTTCGGAGGGGGTGAACCACCGGAGTTCGTGACTTTCGGAACTCGCCGTGGCGACAGCGTTTTCGGGCGCGATGAAGACGAAGCGGATGTCGTAGTGAAAGTGGGCCGGTTCGTTGTCCTTGGCGGGGATCTCGTGGATGTCGAGATCGAAGGGCCGCGAGGATGCCATAATGAGACCGTCGATGCCGGATTCTTCCAGTGCTTCGCGACGGGCGACGCGGAGAACGTCCTCATCGCCGTCGCAATGGCCGCCGAATTGAAGCCATTTGTTCAGCTTGCGGTGATGATGGAGGAGGGCGCGGGCACCGTCGGCGCTGACTACCAGTGCGCTGCCGGTGAAATGGGCGGGGAAGGAATCGCGGCGGAAGCAGCCGGGCGTCGCATCGAGGAGGCTGATCATCTGCTGGCGAAAAGGTTCCTCGACGAGGCGCTGGGAGAGGTCGAGCGCGGCGAGTTGGGCGCGAAATTCGGCACGATCCATGGCGGCGTAGTGAAGTTAGCGAAATTCGGGTGCGGGTGGATGTCAGCGGAGGAAGCCTCCAAGAAATTGCTTGGCCAGCGCGATGCGTTCACTGTCGTAAAACTGCGGGCCGCCATGGACGCCGCCGTGGATGGTCTCGAATTGAACCAGGCACTTGGCCTTCCGGTAAGCCGCCTGAAGGGCGCGAGATTGCTCGAATGGCGCTTGTGGGTCCTGATCACCGTGGATCAAGAGCAGGGGCGGATCCTTGGCATCCACATGGAAGACGGGGCTGGCAAGGCGGGCGAGTTCCGGCGCGGCATCGGGTTGGGCACCGAGGAGAAGTTGCAGGGCAGGCACGCGGACGGAGAGGCCGTGGGGCGTGGATTGCTTGAGAATGGTGGTGAGATCCGACATTCCGAAAAAGCTCAGGATGGCGTGAACGTCCGAGGATTGATTGGTCAATCCGACGGTGCCTTCAAGTTCGCGATGGCCGTTGGTGACGCCGACGAGCGCGGCGAGATGAGCTCCGGCGGAGGCTCCGGCGATGGCGATCTTGTCGGCGTTGATACCCAGTTCTTTCGCGTTGGCACGCAGGAAGCGAATGGCGGCCTTGATGTCGTGGACTTGGGCGGGAAACCGTGCGGTGGTGGAGAGGCGGTAATCGACGCTGGCAACGGCATAGCCCTCGGCGACGAGCTTGCCGAGGGGCATGTCTTTGCGGGAACCGGCACGCCAGGCGCCGCCGTGGATCCAGACGATGACCTGCGGCCGGCTGGCGTTTGGGGGCAGATGCAGGTCGAGAGCAAGGGGGTGTCCATCCACTTCGGCAAACCGAATGCCCTCACGGACGTTGGTGGCGGCGTGCAGGAGGGGAACCGGGGGCGAAATCACGGCGGCGAGCAGGAGTGAAATGGTGAGAGCGGCGGGGCGGAATTGCATGGCGTTTTGGTTCGGTTGCGGGCGTGGCGTGGGACTGCTTTGATGCGGGGCGCTGGTTCGTGGCCGGAAGTAGAACAGACGCGGACGGATTGCTCAATGGTGGAAAGGCCGGAGCGAAAGCTGCGAGTATCGGAGGCTGCAAGCCGATGGGGAGACAAGGCTAGAATTATTAGGCCGTGGCAGTCCGGCGGCGGTGCTTGGATAGCGGGCTTATGCTGTGCGCCCCGAATTGTGGGTGGCGGGAAGTCTCCTCTTGGAAAACTTCCCGGGCTGATTACGGTTCAGTCATGGCACTGACACGACGTAGTTTCTTCGGGCGTTCTGGCTGGCTCGCTGCGGGAGCGGTGACTTTCCCCTTTGTGGGTCGGGCGGCGGATGCTCCGGCCCGCCCGGGGCAGAAGCCGCGGCACATAATTCACATGGTGGCGGACGGGATGAGCGCCGGGACGTTGACGTGCGCGGATCATTTCGCCCAGTTGACGCGGAAACGGGGGTTGAAGTGGCTGGAGCTGTATAATCATCCGGGCGCCCAGCCGGGGTTGATGAACATGCGTTCGTTGAACTCGCTGGTGACGGATTCCTCCGCGGCGTCGTCGAGTTGGGGCAGCGGTTCGCGGATTGTGAATGGGACGGTGAACATTCTGCCGGACAACCGGGTGTTGACGACTTTGTATGAGTTGTTTGGCCAGAAGGGGTGGAAGCGCGGGTTGGTGACGACCACGGAGATCACCCATGCGACGCCGGCAGGCTTCGCCGCGAGCGGCCTGAAGCGCGAGGCGGCCGACCCGATTGCCACGCAATACTTGGAACGGCGAATCGAGGTGCTGCTTGGAGGCGGCCAGAAGTTTTTTGACGCAACGAAGCGAAAGGACAAGCGCGATGTCCGGGGCGACTATCTCAAGGCCGGCTATGAGGTGATGATGGTGGCCGACGAACTGGCCAAGGCGCCCAAGGACAAGCCGTGGCTCGGCATATTTTCGCAGAGCCACCTGCCGTTCACGCTGGACCAGCGGATTGATGCCAAGCTGAAGGCCACGGTGCCGACGCTGGCGGTGCTGACGCGGCGGGCGTTGGAGAAGCTCGAGAACGAGGAGCATTTCATCCTGCAGGTTGAGGGCGGGAGGGTTGATCATGCGTGCCATACGTGTGATGCGGCGGCGGCGTTGCACGACCAGATTGCGTTTGATGAGGCGATTGATGTCTGCATCGAGTTTCAGAAGCGGCAGCCGGATACGTTGATTGTCATCACGACGGACCACGGGAACGGCAACATGGGCTTGAACGGGATGGGGACGGCCTATGCGTTCAGCTCGCCGTTGTTCGCGAATGTGAAACAGATCCGGAGTTCGATCACGGAGATGATGAAGCTATTGATCAAGACGCCGATCCGGCTGGGGGAAAACACCAACGAGCCGGAACCGGTGCCGAAGCTGGTGCCGGGCGAGAAGCTGGCCGTGCAGTTGGTGCCGGAGCCGCCCAAGGTGCCGATTAAGACGGCGACAAACAAGGAGGCGATCCAGATCATCGGAGATCTGACGGGCTACAAGGTTTCGGCGGAGAAGATGGACCAGTTGATGCCGTTCCTGTCGAACAAGGGCAAGGCGATGTACAGCGCCATGAACAATCCGGTGGCGCAGTTGGGGCAGTTGCTCGGGAATCACATCGGGATCGGGTGGACTTCCAACGCGCACACGGCGGACTATGTGCAAATCCTCTCGCTGGGGCCGGGGGCGGAATTGTTCCGCGGTTTCATCCAGAACACGGATGTGTTCAAGCACTACACCGCGCTGGCGGGGATCGATTTCAAGAATCCGGAGGTGCCGCTCATGGCGGAGGTTGGACCCGCGGCGGCGGAGGTCGAGAACTTGGCGGCGTATATGGGGTGGGATGACGGGGCAGTTGGGTGACTCAGCGAGTGGTTGGTGCATCCAAGCTCATGAGAACCTTTGCAACCAGCGCGAGGGCGGGCAGGCTTTCACAAATGCAGCCGAAGCTATCCGTCGATCACCAATCAGAACGAAATGCTGTTTCCGTAGGTGGTGGACGATCGAGGTTGATCGCGCAGGGGGAAGTCCAATCGGCCGTTTTTATGTGTGCTTCGATTCACTGACTCGCGGAGAACCGGGTCAGCGTTTCATCACCACTTCATCGAGGTTTAGGAGAACGTTGGCGACGGTGGTCCAGGAGGCGAGGTCGGTGGTGTCGAGGTTGGCGGGCAGGGGACCGAGGGGGTCGGTGGCCATTTTCTTGGCGGCTTCGGGGTCGGCCTTGAACCCGGCGTGGACGGAACCGTGGAGTTTCACGAGGCGTGTGATTTCAGATTCCGTGGCGGGGCGGCCGAGGGCGAGACGCACGCCGTGGCGGACGCGGTCGGCGACGGTCGCGCCGCCCTCGGCGACGATTCGGCGGGCGAGGGCTTGGGCAGCCTCGACATAGACGGGGTCGTTGAGCGTGACGAGGGCCTGGAGAGGGGTGTTGGTGCGGGTGCGGCGGACGGTGCAGACCTCGCGGTTGGGGGCGTCGAAGGTGGCCATGCTGGGATAGGGACTGGTGCGGCGGACCTCGGTGTAGAGGGCGCGGCGGTAGCGATCTTCGCCCGGACTGGTCTCCCAGTCCATGTTGCGTCCGAACGCGGCGTTGAGTCCGAGGGCGGGGCGGGGCGGACGGACGCTGGGACCCAGCATTTTCGGGCTGAGCAGGCCGCTGACGGCGAGGGCGTGATCGCGGATGACCTCGGCGCTCATGCGCACGCGCGGGCCGCGGGAGAGCAGGCGGTTGTCGGGGTCGCGTTCGAGCAGTTCGGCGGTGAGCTTGGAACTTTGGCGGTAGGCGGAGGAAGTGACGAGGACCTTGAGAAAGGCCTTGGTGTCCCAGCGCAGGCGAAGCATTTCGGTGGCAAGCCAGTCGAGCATTTCGGGATGGCTGGGGAGTTCACCCTGAGATCCGAATTCCTCGCTGGTGCGGACGATGCCGGTGCCAAAGATTTGTTCCCAAAAACGGTTGGCGATGACACGGGCGGTGAGGGGGTTTCCATCGTCCACGATCCAGCGAGCCAGGGTGAGTCGGTTGCGCGGGGCGTCTTTGGGAAGGGGATGGAGCGAAACGGGGACGGCCTCGGTGACCTCGTCGCCGAGGTCCTGCCAGTTGCCGCGAATCTGGATACGGGTTTTGCGGCGTTGGTCGCCGGCGAGTTCGCGATTGATCGGAACGGTCATGGGTTTGAGGTCGGCAAGTTCCTTCGCGACGGCGGCCAAACGGTCGCGCTCGGTCTTCGCCTCGGGGGCGAGCTTGCGGACGTAATGGTCGCGGAGGGTGGATTGCTGGGCAGGGGTCCGCTGGTCGGCGGAGGTGGAGAGGATGGCGAGCACGCTGGCGGGTGTACGCGCCTGCTCGGCGGCACCGGCATCGCCGGTGGTGCTCAAACGGAAGGCGCCGAGTGTCTGGTTGGCGGGACCGGCACTGTGTTCCATCGTGAGGGTTAGGACCGCTCCCTCGGCGATGGTCACGGGCTTTTCGACGACGAGCGTGAGGCTCGCGGCGCCGCCCGTGTGGGACCATCCCTTGTTCTTGTCCTGACCGCTGAGGGCGGCCTCGGCGTCGTTGCCTGCGCTGGCAATGGCGGTGGAAAACTTGATGGATTCGTTGCCGCCGGGACCGACATCGGCGCTGGGTTTGGGCTGATCCTTGATGGTGCGTTCGAAGGAGGGTTCGCGCTTCTCGTGCAACACGCGGACGCGGAAGTTGGTAAGATCCTCGGCGCGTGTGTCGGTGCGGCTCCAAACAACAATGCGGTCGATGGCGCGGACGGATTGGAGATCGACTTCCCACCACGGATCAGTGTCACCATTGGCGGTGTGGGTGACGGAGTTGGCCTTGAAATAGTCGCCGTTGGTGTTGCCATCAATGGCACGTTTGGCTTCGCCCTCAAAGCCGGTGGTGCTTTGTCTGGCGCTGCCCTTGAGGGCGACGTTCTCGGTGCCGCTGAAAACCTGGACTTCGGCGAGTTGAAGTTGGCGTTTGCCGGGGTTGGGGAGTTCGATGCGCACGTAGCGACCCTGCGGGAGGGAACCGGACGGGGCTTTCAATGTGCCGGTGATTTGGGTGAGGGTGAACTTGCCCTTTGGCCCGTTGCCCGGGCCCTGCTCGGGGAGTGACTTGTCGGTGAGGGCCTCGAGGCGGACGGCACTGAGTTTGCCGGCCTTGAGCGGAAGAGTGACGGTGTAGGTGTCCTTGGCCTGGCTCTTGGTAACCAGAAACGAGCCGTCGTCGCGCGTGGCGATGGTAGCTCCGGCTTTGGACTTGGCGGTGGGTGACGCGGGGGATTGCCAGGCGAGCTTCGACGGGAAGTTCTGTTCCCACTTGGCGAAACCGGCGAGCCAGGCTGGCGGGGGCTGTTTGAACTTGTCCTCGAGCTGCTGGCGTTCGGATTCGAGGCGGGCTTTGCGTTCCTTCTGCTCGGGGGTGTAGAACTCGAAGAGGGGCGACTCGTCGCGCTTGTCGGCGTCAGCGGTGTTGTTGAGGAAGGCGAAGAATTGATAATACTCCTTCTGCGCAAACGGGTCGTATTTGTGTGTGTGGCATTGGGCGCAGTTGAAGGAGCTGCCCATCCAGACGGCCCAGGTGGTCGCGACGCGATCGACAATGGCGGCATTGCGCCATTCCTCGTCGTTGGTTCCGCCTTCATTGTTGGTCATCGTGTTGCGATGAAACGCGGTGGCCTTGAGCTGGTCTTCGGTGGGATTGTCGAGGAGGTCGCCGGCGAGTTGCTCGATGGTGAAACGGTCGAAGGGCAGGTTGCGATTGAAGGCGTTGATGACGTAGTCGCGGAAAGCCCAGATCACGCGCGGCGGGTCGTCGGCATAGCCGGCGCTGTCGGCGTAGCGCGCGAGGTCGAGCCACATGCGGGCCCAATGTTCGCCGAATGCCGGTTTGTTCAACTGGCGGTCCACAAAGGTTTCGTAAGCGGTGGACGATTTGTCAGCGACGAAGGCGTCCACTTCAGCGGGCGTGGGCGGAAGGCCGGTAAGGTCCAGCGCGACGCGACGGGCGAGGGTGTAGCGGTCGGCTTCGGCTTGCGGACGCAGTCCTTCGCGTTCCAGGCGTGCGAGGATGAAATGATCGAGGCCGGTTCGCGCCCAATCCTTGAGTCTGGTGGCAGGGAAGGGGGGGCGGACGGGCTTTTCGTAGGCCCAATGGCGCGCGAACTTGGCACCGCCGGCGATCCACCGCTGGAGCAAATCGATCTCTCCCGAGGTGAGCCTTTTCTTCAACTTCGGCGGAGGCATCACATCGTCCGGGTCGTTGGTGGTGATGCGTTTGATGAGGTCGCTGTTTTCGGGTTTGCCGGGGACGATGGCAGCGTGGCCGCCAAGGTCGCGCGTGGCACCTTCGAAGGTGTCGAGTCGCAGACCGCCTTTCGGGCCTTTGCGCTCTTTTTCATCCGGTCCGTGGCAGTGCCAGCATTTGCTAGAGAGGATGGGGCGAATGTCGCGATTGAAGTCGGGGGTGGCGGATGCGGACGGACTTGCGGCGGCGACGGTGGTGGTTCGAGAAATCAGCAGGATCGTCGCGATGGCTGCCGTTGCCGCGGCAGCGGAGAAAGTTGGGTGGCGGTGCAACATGTTCATGAGATTTACGATAGCCGCGGCCGATTCAAATGGAACATGGAAATCCGCGGTGGTCGCGCTTCCGGTTGGCTGGTTGGCTGGCGAGGGCGGACGCCAAGGACGGGGCAAGGGTTGAGCCGGCGGCTTGGCTGAGGTTCGCCGGGAACTTTTGTACGGCGGTCCGTGGGGCGCGGGCTCAGGCGAGAATCCCTTTTACAACCTGACCGTGGACATCGGTGAGGCGGAATTGTCGTCCCTGATAGCGGTAGGTCAGGGCTTCGTGCTTGATGCCGCAGAGGTGCAGCAGGGTGGCTTGCATGTCGTGGACGTGAACCGGGTCGTTGACGATGTTCCACGCGAAGTCGTCGGTCTGGCCAAAGGTGGTGCCGCCGCGCACGCCGCCGCCAGCCAGCCACATGCTGTAGGCGCGTCCGAAGTGATCGCGGCCCTTTGGATTGGCAGGATCGCCCTGGCCGAAGGGGGTGCGCCCGAACTCGCAACCCCAGAAGACGAGGGTGTCGTCGAGGAGTCCGCGTTCCTTGAGGTCCCGGATGAGGGCGGCCGCGGGCGCGTCCGTGTCGCGGCACTGGCCCTCGAGTTGGGTGAAAAGATTGCTGTGCTGGTCCCAGCCGCTGTGCATCAACTGAACGAAGCGGACACCGCGTTCGATCAGGCGGCGGGCGATGAGGCAGTTGTTGGCAAAGGTGCCCTTGGTCAGGGCATCCGGCCCGTAGCGTTCCAGCACGGCCTTGGGTTCCTTGGAAAAATCCAGCAAGTCGGGCACGCTGGCCTGCATCTTGAAAGCCATCTCGTATTGGGCGATGCGGGTGTCGATCTCGGGGTCGCCATAGTCGTTGAGGTGGGCGGCGTTCATCGCCTGAAGATCGTCGAGCAATGCGCGCCGCTGCTCGCGGCTCATGCCGGGGGGATTCTGGAGGTAGGGCACGGGATCGCCGGTGTTGCGAAAGCGAACGCCCTGGTAACGGCTCGGGAGGAATCCGCTGCCCCAGTAATAATCGTAGAAAAGCTGGCCGCAGGTCTTGCCCTTGTCCGAGGACGTCATCGCGACGAACGCCGGCAAGTCCTGGGCTTCGCAGCCGAGACCGTACGCCAGCCACGCACCCAGACTGGGCCGGCCGGGAACCTGGGCACCCGTCATGAAGAACGTGACGCCGGGAGCATGGTTGACGGCCTCGGTGGTCATGGAGCGAACCACGCAGATGTCATCGGCGAGTGCGCCGATGTTGGGCAGCATTTCACTGAATTCCGTGCCGCACTTGCCGTACTTCTTGAAGGGTTTGATGGCGGGGGTGATGGGCCACTTTTTGTAGCCGGAAGACATCGTGGACAGGCGGGTGGTGCCGCGCACGCTGTCGGGAATGTCCTGTCCCTTCATTTTCGCCAGCATGGGCTTGGGGTCAAAAAGATCGAGATGCGAGGGACCGCCGCCCTGCCAGAGGCAGACAACGCGTTTGGCCTTGGGGGCGAAGTGGGGAAGGTGCGGCAAGCCCGGCTGGCCCTTGGCCGCGGCGTGGGTTGGGCGCGCCGCAAGCAAGGAGGCGAGGGCGGCGGCGCCAATGCCTTGGGCGCTGGAGCCGAAAAATTGGCGGCGAGTCACGCGTTGATGGTGGGCGAGGAGTTCGGGGAGCATGAGATAAAGGGGCTATTCGCGAGTCAGGGCTTCGTCGAGGTTGAAGAGCGCGAGGCAGACGGCGGTGAGCGCGGCGTGATCGGGGACGGGCAGTTGGGTGGAGCGTGGGGCGGCGCCAATCGCCACGGTTTCCGCCGCGGCTTTGGGCGCTGCGGCGTAGAAGGTCCGTTGCCGGGCAAACATCCGTTCCAGCGCGGTGATCTCGGTGGCGGTTGGCTTGCGTCCCAGGACCCGGCGAAATGCGAACGCGAGACGCGCGGCGGTGTCGGTGCCGGCCTCGAGGCTGCGCGCGGCCAGCACCCGCGCGGCCTCGGCCCACGTCGGGTCATTGAGCGTGGTAAGGGCGTGAAGCGGGGTGCTGGTGGTGGCGACGCGCACTTTGCACGTCTGGCGGTTCGAGGCGTCGAACATGTTGGCGGGTCCGATGGTGCGACGCCAGAAGGTGTACAGGCTGCGGCGATAAAGATCGGGACCGGAGGAGGCCGGGTAGGTAAAATCGCGTTCCTTGGTGATGGCGAGGGTTTCCCAGACATCGTCAGGCTGATAGGGATAAACCGGTTTGCCGCCGATTCGCGGATCGAGGAGTCCGCTGGCGGCCAGGGCGACGTCGCGCAGGATCATGGCGGGGGCGCGGAAGCGTGCGCCGCGGGCGAAGAGGCGGTTTTCCGGATCGCGTTGCAGCAGTTCGCGGGAGACGCGGCTGCTCTGGCGGTAGGTAGCGCTGGTGACGATGAGGCGGTGCATTTGCTTCATGCTCCAACCGCGGTCGCGAAATTCGACCGCCAGCCAGTCCAGCAGTTCCCGATGGAGCGGAAGTTCGCTCTGCACGCCGAAGTCCTCCGCCGTTTTCACCAAGCCCGCGCCGAAGAAGGTCTGCCACATGCGGTTGACCTGCACGCGGGCGGTGAGGGGATGCTCGGGCAGGAACAGGGATTGCGCGAAGCCAAGGCGGTTGGCGGGAGCGGTCTTCGGCGGTCCGGGCAGGAAGGCGGGAGTGGCAAAGGAAATCTTGTCCTTGGGTTTGAGGTATTCGCCCCGGTCAAGCATGAAGGTTTCCCGCGGTTTGTCGTCGCGCATGATCATGACGCGGGGCACTTCTTCCTTCCGGTATTTCTCGGCCTGCTTTTTCAGATCGTCCACGATCTTCGCCGCCGGGTCTTTGGTGGCGATGCCGGGCCAGACTTTCGTTTCAAACTGAGAGCGCAATCCCGCGGCGAGTTCCTTGCGCTGGGTCTCGGTGCGTTTGTCGGCAGGCACCTTCAGCAGGGCGGAAAGATTCGCGGGCAGCGGCTTGCCATCCGGGGTGGTGGAATCCGGCGTCAGGCCGGTCATCCAGGCGGCGAGCGCAAGTTCGAGCTTTTCGCGGGCCTGGCCATTGGCTTCGGCGGCCTTGACCTTCTCCGCGTGGGCCGCGAGCCACTTTTTGTTTTCGTCGTTCGGCAGTTCGACAAAGGGAGCGGCTATGCGTTTAGGACCGGGGCCTCCGCCGGCGAGGCCGTTTTCGGAGACCTGATTGAATGCGGACATCAGTCCGTAGTAGTCGCGCTGGGTCAACGGATCATATTTGTGGTCGTGGCATTGTGCGCAGGCCAGCGTCAACCCGAGCCAGGTCGTGGCCGTGGTGTCCACGCGGTCAAAGAGGATGTTGAAACGCTGTTCTTCCGCGATGGCGCCGCCTTCGCCGTTGAGGAGATGATTGCGATTGAAGGCGGTGGCGACGAGTTGATCGTCAGTCGGATTGGGAAGCAGGTCGCCGGCCAGTTGCTCAATGGAGAAGCGGTCAAAGGGCGTGTCCGCATTCAGGGCGCGGACGACCCAATCGCGCCAGACCCATTGGAAGGTGTCGCCATCCTGTTGGAAGCCGTTGCTGTCGGCGTAACGGGCGGCGTCGAGCCAGGGAAGCGCCATGCGCTCGCCGTAGTGCGGCGATTTGAGCAGGCGGTCCACGAGCCGTTCGTACGCGTTGGGAGAGGAGTCGGCAAGAAAGGCGTCCACTTCCGCGGGCGTTGGCGGCAGGCCGATCAGGTCGAGCGACAGGCGGCGGATCAGCGTGGCGGGGGCGGCCTCCGGGGACGGCGACAGGCCGGCGCTTTCAAGCTTGGCGAGCACGAAGCGGTCGAGGTCATTGCGGGGCCAATCAGCGCGCTTGACCGCCGGTGGAGCGGGGCGCCGGGGCGCGAGATAAGCCCAGTGGGTTTGATATTCGGCGCCTTCAGCGATCCAGCGCCGCAGCAACTCCTTTTGCGCCGGCGTCAAAGTCCGGTTGGATTTCGGAGGCGGCATCAAGTCGTCGGGGTCGGCGGTGAAGATGCGCTTTACCAACGCGCTGTCCTGCGGTTTGCCCGGAACGAAAGCCTCGGCTTTCACCGCGTCAGCGCGAATGTCGAGCCGCAGGTCAGCCTTGCGATGGTTGGAATCCTGACCGTGGCAGTAGAAGCAGTTCTCGGAAAGGATCGGGCGGATGTCGCGGTTGAACTCGATTCGGTCCGCGCCAGCAGGGACTTGTGCCGCGGCGACTGCCAGCGGAAGCAGTGCGGCAAGAACGATCAGCAAGCGTGTCATCGGTAGAAATTTGCCAACTGGCCGGTAAGCGTCCAGCGTGAAGTCAAAGTGTGGGACTTTGTGGCTGGAACCAGTTGGCGGGCGGCAGCCGTTCATTTCCCCTGCGGTTCCTGCAACAATTCCTTCACTCCCGTCCCAGTCACTACATTGTCAGTCACTGAGGTATTGGCTGGATTCCCGCGCACCCGGAAGGCGGTGGTGATGGCGTCGTGCACCTTGTTTTGCCGGGCGTTTAGGCTGGCACCGTCCGCGGCCAGGGCATGCCGCCAGCCGGTCACTGTGTTGCCGGTCATCTCCACGTGTGCGCCGGGCAGGGCCCAGATGCCAAAGTTGGGGGGGCCGCCCCTGCGCAGTTGGGTGCCTTCAATCCGGTTGTCGGTGACGATTGTCTTTCCGGCGGTCCGAATTGCCGCCACCCCGCCTCCCCGCAGCGTGTTGTTGGTGAACTTGGCCGATGCACCTGCGGCAACCATCACAAGCGGCGGCATCCCGTTGGTCCGTACCAGAAGATTGTCGGTCAGCGAGACAGACCAACCCGCATTGACGCCCACGGCCACGGTGGCGTTTTCCACCAGCCGGTTCGCGATCAAATCGGCAGAGTTGGTGCTTCCTCCCGCCAGACCGATGCCGGCGGACTTGTTCAGGTGGCAATAGTTGCTGACGACCTGGGTGTTTCGGCCAGTCATCAGGCCAATGCCGGCCTCGCCATTCTCAAAGCACTCGTTGCCGAGAATGAGCGGACGGGCGTGATCCCGCGCGCCAATTCCGGCCAGAAGATTGCGAAAGCAGCGGTTGAACCGCAGCGTCGGCTCGGCCTCCTCCTCGAC
>CAZUUP010000090.1:0-13296 GCA_964623105.1 uncultured Akkermansia sp. | reverse complement strand
CCACCCGCGCGGTTTCGCAGCCGTACGGCCGTTTGTCGGAGACTCGTCGCCGCTCGCCACCCCGTTGCCGGCCGCGATTACGCCACCGTCGCCGCCCGCCCTTCCGCAGAATCCGAAATCACTAGTTGACACCCCCGGGATGATTTGTTGTTATCGCCGTCCCTTTTGAGGAAAAATTTATGTACGCTGTAGTTGAAACAGGCGGAAAGCAGTATCGGGTCGCGGCCGGTGACAAGCTCGAGATCGAGCGTCTGGCCGTGGACGCTGGCAAATCGCACACCTTCGACCGGGTTTTGCTCGTCAATAATGACGGCAAGCTCACCATCGGCGCACCCACCGTGGCGGCTGCCAGCGTGGTCGCCGACGTCGTCGAGCACAAGCGCGGCGTCAAGGTCATCTCTTTCAAGATGAAGCGCCGGAAGGGCTACCACAAGACCATTGGCCACCGGCAGGAACTCACCGTGGTCCAGATCAAGGAAATCAAAGGATAATTTATGGCACATAAAAAAGGTCAGGGCAGTTGCCGCAACGGTCGCGACAGCGTCAGCAAGCGCCTCGGCGTCAAGGCGTATGGCGGCCAAGTCATCCCCGCCGGCAGCATCATCATCCGCCAGCGCGGTACCAAGTGGGTGCCCGGCGTCAATGTCGGTGTCGGCCGCGACTGGACTTTGTTCGCGCTGGTCACCGGCCGTGTGCTGTTCGACAAGGGCGGTCGTCGCGTTAACGTCACCCCCGAGGCTGCCCCCGTCGCCGCCTGATTCGGGGCCAGTTCCGTTTTTTCACGGCGAGGTCTCATGGCCTCGCCGTTTTTATTTCGCCCCGTCCCGCTGGCACGCCCACCGCGCACGCTACCACCCTCACCTCATGTTTGTTGACGAAATCAAGGTTTACGCGCACGCCGGCCACGGCGGGAAAGGCTGCGTGGCCTTCATCCGCGAGGCCTATCGCCCCAAGGGCGGGCCCAGCGGCGGCAACGGCGGGCGCGGCGGCAGCGTGATCCTTCAGGCCGACCACGACCTCAACAACCTCATCGCCCAATACTATCAACCCCGCCTCATCGCCGAAAAGGGCCAGGGCGGCCTCGGCAAAGGCATGGACGGCCTCGCCGGAAAAGATCTCATCATCAAAGTTCCCTGCGGTACCTTGGTATGGAGAATCCCGCCGCCGCCCGGCTTCGAATCCGCCCGATCCGACGACACCGCGGCTGACGACGACGACGACGACAATGTCCCCGCGGACGAAGCGGGTGCCGACGAAATCCCCGCTGCCAACAAGACGCGCGCCTTGATCCGTCATTCTGGCAGCGTCCGCGCCGTGGAAGTTGATCTGGAGGACGAAGCTGCCGCGGAAGCGCCTTCGCACGCGGAAACCCACAACGCTTCCGGCCGGGAGGGGGAAGTTCTTGTGGCCGACCTCGTCAACGACGGTCAGCAGTTCGTCCTGTGCAAGGGCGGGCGCGGCGGCCTCGGCAACCGCAATTTTGCCACCGCCACGCGCCAGACCCCCCGCTTCGCCCAACCCGGTGAGGACGGCGAGGAGGGCCACTACCGCTTCGAGTTGCGCACGATCGCCGACGTCGGCCTGGTCGGCTATCCCAACGCTGGCAAATCCACCCTGCTCGCCGCCATTTCCAAAGCCCGTCCCAAGATCGCTCCCTACCCATTCACCACCCTGACACCGCAGATCGGCATCGTCGAATACCCTGATTTCGAACGACTCACCGTCTGCGACGTCCCCGGCCTCATCGAGGGTGCTCACAAGAATGTCGGCCTTGGCCACGCCTTCCTCCGGCACATCCAGCGCTGCAAACTGCTGGTCATCCTCGTGGACATGGCCGGCACCGACAATCGCGAGCCGTGGGATGATTACAAAAAAATCCGCAACGAACTCGAACTCTACGACCCCGCCCTGATCCAGCGTCCCCACTTTGTCGTGGCCAACAAAATGGATGAACCCTCCGCCGAGGCGAACCTCCGGAAGTTCAAACGCCGCGTCCCCCGGGTGAAAGTCCTGCCCATGTCCGCCGCCTTCGACGACGGCGTCGATCGTTTTCGCAAGGCCATCTTCGACGCCGTCAAAGCCCCGTCTGGCAAGTCTGCTGCCTGATTCTGATCGCTCAACCCCACTCGTCCATCCGCTCCCATCCCCTCCACTGGTTATGTTAAAAGCTGGTATCGTAGGTCTGCCCAACGTCGGCAAATCCACCCTCTTCAACGCCGTCACCCGCACCCGCAAGGCAGTTGCGGCCAATTACCCCTTCTGCACCATCGATCCCAACGTCGGCATCGTCACCGTTCCCGACGACCGCCTCGCCGTCCTTCAAAAGATCGCCAAGACCAACGTCGTCATACCCGCCGCGATTGAATTTGTGGACATCGCCGGTCTCGTCAAAGGCGCCTCCCAGGGTGAAGGCCTTGGCAACAAGTTCCTCAGTCACATCCGCGAGGTCGATGCCCTCGTCCAGGTCGTTCGCTGCTTCGAGGACGCCGACATTCACCACGTCGCCGGCAGCGTGGACCCTGTCCGCGACATCGAGACCATCACCACCGAACTCGTGCTCGCCGACCTCGACGCCGTGAAGAAAAAGCGCGGCAGCATCGCCAAGGACGTCAAGCGGGGCGACAAAATCGCCGTCGCGGAGGACGCCGTGCTCGCCAAGCTCGAACCCCACCTCGACTCCGGCAAACCCGCGATCACCCTCACCCTCACCCCCGAAGACAAGGTCATCTCCCGCCTCTTCTGGCTCATGACCGACAAGCCCACCATCTTCGCCTGCAACGTCAAGGAAACCGACCTCGCCACCGCCGACCAGAATCCCTACGTCCAGAAAGTCCGCGAGTACGTCAAAACCCATCTCGCCTGCGAAGCGGTCGTCATCAGCGCCCAGATTGAAAGCGACCTTGTCGATCTTGCGCCCGAAGAGGCGAAGGAATTCCTCAAGGAACTCGGGGTGCAGGAATCCGGCGTCGGCAGCCTCATCCGCAGCACCTACCACCTCCTCGGACTGCGCACTTACTTCACCGCCGGCGAGAAAGAGGTCCGCGCCTGGACCATTCACGCCGGCGACACCGCGCCCAAGGCGGCCGGCGTCATCCATAGCGATTTCGAACGCGGATTCATCAAAGCCGAAACTGTCGCCTACGACGATCTCGTGAAGTGCGGCAGCGTTGCCGCTGCCCGGGAAAAGGGACTCTACCGCATGGAAGGCAAGGAATACGTCGTGGCCGACGGCGACGTCCTCCTCTTCAAATTCAACGTCTGAACCGCTTCCCAGCCGACGGATGGAGAGCGCGTTTGTCTAGCACGCTTTTGTAGATCGGTAGGTAATGCCGTTCCATCAGCCGCCTTCCCGCTGGTGATTGCTTCGAGAATGGTCCGCAGAAAATCCCCGGGCACAACCCTCAAACCCGCGTGCTTCCCGGTTTCAGTCGCCCGGATTCAGTAACCTCCGCTTGCGCAGCCTGAACGCCACGCCGCTCCCGCGCCGCACTATGCCTCAGGCTTTTTCGAGAATTGTTCCCACAGGCTTCGCACCCGCTGGTACACGGTCAATCCGGTAGCCAGTCGCTCCCAGAAACGCGACCCTCCTTCCCCTCCACCCCCGGTCACCCTCCGAACCACCCAGAAGCCGGCCAGTGGCGCGAGCACCATCAAGAACGGCCGGGCCCGGCGTGCCAGACCGGCACCTGCCTCGATCCACCACCCCTGCACCCGTACATTCGCCCACTCCAGCGCCATCAAACGCCGGTTCACCTCGCTCTGCACCAGCAAGTCGCGACGGCGCGACTCCAAGGCGGCTAATTCTCGGTTTTCAAACATTCGCGGTCTTTCCTGATTTCACCCAGCGTCCCGTCAAACGCCGACCGCGCATCCAACCGCGCCTTCAGCGCCCGCCAGGCGTAAAACGTCCCCCCCAGATAACCCAGGCTGATCACCACCAGCACCGCCATCCGCGCGCTTTCCCAAAACAGGAAAACCAGCGTAAACGTAATCATCGTCAGCGTCATCAACCCCAGCCCAACCACCACCGCCGCCAGGATCAACACCTCGACCAAACGGCACTTCTCGATCTGCAACTCGACGCTGAACAACTCCAACCGGCTCTGCGCCAAGGCCAGGCCGCCGTCGGCCAGACGCTTGAGGCTTTGCATCAACCCACCCGGAGGGGACTGCGGGTCGCTCATGGGATGCGCTTACTTCCGCCCCACCAGCACACCAATCAACACCCCGACCCCGAAGGCGATGCCGATGGATTGATACGGATGCTCGCGAATCACCGTGTCCGCCGCCTTGGCGCCCTGCATCGCCTTGTCCTCCAGGCGGTGATACGCCGCCTTGGCCGACTCCAGCGACGCGTTCAATCGCGCCCGGGTTTCCTTCGCCTTTTCGCTCATGTCACCCGCGGTCGCCTTCAGAACATCCTCCGCATCCCGCACGACCACCCGCAGGTCGGCCATCAACTTTTCCGTGCTTTCAGCTGTTGCGCTCATAATTCCTCTTTTGGTTTTAGGTTTGTTTCGGGCCGGTACACGCTCCGGTCACCGCTGGATTGATCCTACTTCCCCAGCATGGCGCCGCTCTCCCTATATTGGCAAACACTAACCAAATTCTGTCCCCGAAATTCATTGCCTGACGATTGCGAGCGCACGGCGCCGTTCCTCCGGTGGAAGTTCCGCCCCAGTGTTGTTGTTTCCCAAACCCGCCGGCCCATCGCCAACCGGAACGTTCCCCCCGCCGGGATTCGGATGACAAACTCACCGACCCGCTCGCGGTCCGTTCCCGTTCCACTGCCGCAACGTCGATCCTATCCCTCTTCCCGCCCGGCGCGGACTGTCAGCACCGGTCGGGTGGACAGCGACATCACCCGGCTTGCCACCGAGCCTAGCAGCGCCTTGGAAATTCCTGAACGCCCGTGGCTGCCCAGGCACAGCAAATCCGCGCTGCACCGTTCCGCCGCCTGACTGATGGCCAGTGCGGTGTCCCCATGCTCGATGACTTCCGTCTTCACCTCGATGCCGCGTTCCCGCATGCCGTCCGGCACCAAGGATTCGAGATGTTTGCGCGCCGCCGCCACTTCCTTGGCATGCGCCCGCGCCGTCAGCTTGCGATTCTCGTAGTGGGGAACCAGCGGGCTCGGCACCTCGAGCGGGGCCACCACCCGCACCAAGGTCACCGTCCCGCCCGGACGCACCGCGGCGAAGGCATGCGGCACCGCGCGGTCGCCAAGCGAAGAACCATCCGTCGCTGCGAGCACCCGCCGATACTCCGGCAACGCTACCGCTGCCCCCGCGTCCGCTTCCGTTGTTTGCGGCACACACAGCACGCTGATCGGCGCATCGTGCAGCAACCCGCGCGAAACCGATCCGTGCCACAGCCGGCTCAAGCCCTTGCGCTGATGCAATCCGGTCACAATCAGGTCCGCCTTCTCCGCCGCGGCCAGTTGCAACAACTGCGCCTCCGGCCGTCCCCAACCCGCGGCGATCTGCACCTTTCCCGGCTCCATCCCCAGCAGCCGCCGGGACCGCTCCCGCAAATCGCGCTCCAGCACCTCTGTGATCTCCGGCCGGTTCTCCGCGAGCGCCACCGGCCCCCGCAACCCCAGCCGCAAGTGCTGCTCGGGCGGCCAGTCCACATTGCCCACGATGAATTCGCACGCCCCCAGCTCCCGCAATGTTCCCGCCCACCGCAGTGCTACGTCCGAACTCGCGGTGAAATCCGCCGCCAGAAAAATCCGTAGCGTCTGCTCCCCGCGCGCCCACGCCAGCAACGCGCGCCCGCCCCGCACCACGAGCGTCGGAACCACCGCCGCCTCCGCCGTCCGTTCCGCCACGCTGCCCAGCAGCAACCGGCTCGGCGCAATATGGCCCAGTGACGACAGCACCAGCAGCCGCGTCCCCGGCCGCCCCGCCAGTTCCGTCAACCGCTCCTCGGGATGCCCCGCCAGCACCGACTCCTCCACCGTCGCCCCGGTCTTTCGCAGCCGCGCCGCTTCCTGCGCCAGAAAGGTTCGCGCATCGTCCTCGATCTTCGCCGCGAGCGGCCCGCCGCCGGCGTGGGCCGGCTGGTCTATCACATGCACCAGCACCAGCGTCACCCCCAGTTTGCGCGCCAGCGCCGCCGCCACCTCCGCCGCCTCGGTTGCGTGGATCGAGAAATCCGTCCCGCAAACTATCCGGGTCTTCTTGTTCGATTTCATGATGGAAAACACCGTTGCCAACCGCCTGCCCTAGCGCACCACCGTCACCGGGCAATGTGCGTGCCGCACCACCCGCTCCGCCGTGCTGCCCAGATAAGCCCGTTTCAGCCCCGTCAATCCCCGTGTAGCCAGCACAATCAGGTCCACGCCCGCCTCGGACGCCTCCTCCACGATTGCGCTGTGCGGCCGCCCCACCCGCACCGACACCTCGGCAACTCCTCCCGCCGTCCCACGCAGCTCGTCCGCCAGTTCCGCCAGTTGCGCCTTCGCCCGTTGCACGGCGTTACCCTGCAACTCCGTGATCTCCTCGCTCCCGATGAACGCATCCACCGGAAAAGTCTCCACCACGTGCAACAATCGCAGCCCGCTGCCGCACAACCGTGCCAGCATCGCCGCATAATCAACAGCCTGTCTGCCCAACGGCGAAAAATCCACCGGCACCAGAATCCGCTGCGGTGCCGCCGCCCCGCCCTTGGACCGGCCCGCCGGCGCCGTCACCTGCTTTGCCGTACGCCCGCGAGATTTCGGAATTGAAGTTCGTTCAGCAGCCATGCCCCATGATTACCCCGCCCCCGCCGCCAACTCAACCCGCCATTTGCCCGTTCCTCGACATTTCTTGCTCCGGAATCCGCCCCCGGATCCGTCATCCCCCCTGCGCCCACGCTTACCGCCGCCATGCCTCCCGAGTGCGCGAGCGCGGCCAACCGCGCCACCCGGCATCGCCGTCCTTCAGCGCTGATAACCGGCGCGCTTGCCCCCGCGAAATTGAAAATCCTCTTCGGAAACCAACGGTTGGAACGCCGATCCCTCCCCCCGCAGACATCGAGAACATCCCGCGACTTCGCGCCGCATCCGCGTGCAAATCACCAAAAAGTGGTGGCGGCGGCGGGAGTTGAAACCTAACAGGCGGCTTCGCCAATTTTCGTAAACCTTCGCGCTAGCCCCGTCTTTATTGGAGATTATTCGCTTCGACGAAATTGGCCGGTGGACGCGCTCGCAAAGATTTACGAAGGAACGGTGGCGCTAAATGGCCCTAAAAATCGGGCCGTCCGGGACGCTCATTTCAACGGCTCCATGCCCTCGTTCAGCAGCTTGAGCGCGGCGTCGTAGGCGAACAGGCGTCCGCGAGTCTTCCCCGTGAGTTCCCGGACGATGCCGAGCTTCACCAGATGCCCCAAGCCCATGTTCACCGCCGGGAAGGACAATTTGAGCCGCTCCGCCGCGACCGGGATCGACACGATGGGTTGGGCTTGAAGCAGTTGGTGAACACGTAGCGCCGTCCCCGCCGCGCGACCGATTTCCTGAATCCGCTGCGCGTCCTTGCCCGCAAGAGCCATGAGCCGCCGGGCGGTCGAGGCGGCTTGGGTGGCCGTCTGCTCCACGCCTTCGAGAAAGAATCGCAGCCACTCCTCCCAGTCGCCTTCCTTCCGCACAGCTTGGAGCAACTCGTAGTAGCGGGCGCGGTTTTGCTTCAGGTAGAGGCTCAGGTAGAGCGTCGGTTCGTGCAACGCACCCTCGGAGCAAAGCAGCAGCGTGATGAGCAAGCGGCCGACACGCCCATTGCCGTCGAGGAACGGGTGAATCGTCTCGAACTGGACGTGCGCCAGTGCGGCCTTCACGAGCAGAGGCAGCCTGACCTTGTCGTCGTGCAGGAACTTTTCGAGCGCGCCCCAGCACTCGGCGACATGGTCCGCGGGCGGCGGAACGAAGGCCGCGTTGCCGGGGCGCGTGCCACCAATCCAGTTCTGCGACCGGCGGAATTCACCCGGCTCCTTTTCGCTGCCACGGCCCTTCGTGAGCAGCACGGCGTGGATTTCCTTCAACAGCCGCAACGACACTGGGAAGCCGCCACGCACGCGCTTCAACCCGTGCTGCATCGCGGCGACGTAGTTGGACACCTCCTGCACGTCGTTCAAGGGCACACCCGGCGCGGCTTCGTTCTCGAACAGCAGCAGGTCGGAAAGGCTGGATTGCGTGCCTTCAATTTGCGACGACAGCACGGCTTCCTTGCGAATGTAGGTGTAAAGAAAGACTCCGGGGTCCGGCAGGACGGCGGTCAAGCCATCCAAACGGCCGAGTGCCAGATTGGCGCGAGCGAGGAGGTCGAGCAGATCGTCGTCGAGCACCAGCGGAGGCGCCGGTGGCAATGGATTCGGGACGGAGGCGCGGCAACGCTCCCCTGCCATCGGGAGGGGAACACGGTGGCCTGTCAATCCGCGTCGCATGTTATTAAACGCAGCTTAATTGCGCTCGGCTTAATTAAGCAATGACGCGGTTTCGTTTAATAGCTGAAAGCTTGCTGCATATCGAGGCGGCGTGAACTCGATTCGTCAGGCATCGCCCCGATTTACGTATCGCACCACGCCACGTTTGCATACCGACCCGTGCCCCTATCCCTCCGCCATCTCGCCAAGCCGGGTGGCCAGCTTCTCGATCTCCGGGAGCATGGCCAGCTTGTTCCGCCAGCGCTCAGGCACCGCCGAAGCGCCGTAGAACGCCCCCGCAATCTGTCCGCACACCGCGCCCGTCGTGTCGGCATCATCTCCAAGATTCACCGCCGCCAACACCGCCGTCTCGTATGAATCGGTGGACGCGAAGGCCCAGAGCGCCGCTTCCAGACAATCCACCACGTAGCCGCTGCCGCGAATGGCGGGCGGCTGTTTGTTCAAGAACGAGCCTTTTGCTACGGCCGCCACCTTCGGAGCCAAGGGTTCTGCGTCCCAAAGCCCTGAAACAGGCGAAAAGTGCGGCGCGAGAAGTTCGCTTTTCGTCCGGCCTTGAATCGCCCCCACCAGCAGTCCAGCGAAAAAGCGGCAGGCGTCCACGCATTCACGGGTGCCATGCGTCGTCCGCGAGCTTTCTCCGGCGTAGGTGATCGCCTTCATCGGGTTGTTGGCGTAGGCCATTGCGACGGGAGCCAGCCGCATGAGCGAGCCGTTGCCGGCATTGTTCGCTCCCGTTGGTCCGCAGAACGGTTTCCCCGTGAGTTGATGGTCGCGCAGGGCCGCACTTGTCTGGCCTCCAATGTCGAAGCACACGCCGGTGGCACTCCAGTGCCCGTGCTTCCACCATTTCACGTACCGCGCGAGTTGGTCCACCGGGTCAAAGTAACCGCGCTCCACCAGACTCTCCGCCAGACACAGCGCCATCGAGGTGTCATCCGTCCACTGGCCCGGCTTCAATCCAAACGGCCCACCGCCAACAATGTCCGTCATGGGAGCAAATGACCCCGGTGATTTGAATTCAATGGTGGTTCCCAGTGCATCGCCAGCGGCGAGTCCAATAAGCGCCCCCGCAAGGCGATCCCCCGCCGTGCTGGCAGGTGGACTCGGTTTCATGGTTTCGACGATTGCCGCCGCGGCCGGGGCCTGTTTCCACGATCTGACCATGCTCCGCTGCGATTCCACCTGCGGCGACGGATTCTTGGCCAGATGTGGATCATGTTTGCGCTGGTCTTTGATTCGCTGAAACGCCTGTTGCGCCGACAATCCCCGTTCCACCATCCAGCACCCCGCCACGGTGCCCGTCCGGCCGTGCCCGCCCCAGCAATGAACGTAGGCGAGCTTCCGTGCCGCCACGGCCGCGTGCAGGACTTTGAGAATCTGCCGCATCAACTCCGGCGACGGTGCGTCATTGTCCTGAATCGGGAAGGAGCGAAACTCCACCTCCACCCCATGCTGCTTCGCAATGGCCCGGACCTCCGCTTCATACGAAGGGAACAGCGCCCCGTTGCGTCCGCGCTCGTCAGGTTCCTGCAGGTTTACGAACACCCGCACGCCCGACGTAATCAGGCTTTCTCGCATTGTTCGGGACTCCGCCAATTCGAGCGTTCCCGGATAGCAACCACCGATGATTTTTTCTGCTTCAATCCACCAGGTTCGGGCAAAGGGAAGGTTCATAACATTAAGCAGCTATGGATGCACTTGTACGGGGCCGGAAAACTGCCTTGGCCATTGCGGGCTTCAATCAGAGTACCGGTGACATTAGGGTCCAGTTCACCCGGGTCCGAGTCTCTCCTGCCTCGTGAGAGTGGCAAGTCTTCTCGGGAATGGCCGCCGCTCTCGGCCCGTTCAAAGCACTGAAAAAGGGGGGAAGAATCCGGAAACCCAGCACTTTTTCCAATGGCTAGAAAAAAGTGGTGGAGGCGGCGGGAGTTGAAGCCAGTCGGGGTGGTTGCGCGTTGGTGCGTGAAGGGGGAGGAAACCCGCGTCAACACGGGGTGATCCTGCGGTTTGGGCGGCGGGGTCCGGTGGGGGGGAAAGGGCAGGGAAGCGCAGGTTTGCGAAGGAAGTTTGTCATCAATTGTCAGCAAAGTTCCGGGGCGATGACCGGGGGGGGCGGGGGGGCGATGGATTCGGGGCGGGGTTACCCAAATCAAAAACAGGTTTATGGGGAATCCCGGGTTCGCGGACCTGGGGCTCGCGGGTCGGTCGTTTGATGGTTGGTGGCGAGGGGGTGGTGTTCTGGGATCGACAGGCGGGGAGGCTTTGATAAAAATGCGGTTGAACGCCATGCACAGGATCAAACGCTCCAAAAAGGATGTCCGAATCGGTCCGCTGGAAGTGCGCTGCACCCGGTGCGCGGCAAGGCCAATCGCCCAAACCCCATGATTACCGGCCCCATTCGCAGTAAAATCGACGCCCTCTGGGCCGCCTTCTGGTCCGGCGGCATCTCCAACCCGCTGGAAGTCATCGAGCAAATCACCTACCTGCTGTTCCTGAAGCGCCTCGACGACCTCCACACCTTGGAAGAGAACAAGGCAACCCGCCTGAAGAAGCCCATGGAACGCCGCGTGTTTCCCGCGGGCAAAGACGACCATCCCCGTAATCCGCGCCCTTACGAGGATTGCCGCTGGTCGCGCTTCAAGCATTTCGAGGCCAAGGAAATGTTCGAGGTCATCAACGACCACGTCTTCCCCTTCCTGCGCACGCTCGGCGGCGACGGCTCCACCTACGCGCACCACATGAAGGACGCGCGCTTCACCATCCCCACGCCCGCGCTGCTCGCCAAGGTCGTGGACATGATTGACGGCGTGCCGATGGAGGACCGCGACACCAAGGGTGACCTTTACGAATACATGCTCGGGAAGATCGCCAGCGCCGGGACCAACGGCCAGTTCCGCACTCCGCGCCAGGAAATCGCGCTGATGGTGGAACTCCTCGAACCGAAACCCACGGACATCATGTGCGATCCCGCCAGCGGCACGTGCGGCTTCCCGGTGGCGGTCGGCGAATACCTCCGGCGGCATCCCCGGAAATCTTTCGCGACACCAAGCTCAAGGATCACTTCCACCATCACCTTTTCCACGCCTTCGACTTCGACAACACCATGCTCCGCATCGGCAGCATGAACATGCTCCTGCACGGCGTGGAAAACCCCGACATCCGCTACCGCGACTCCCTCGCGCAGGACCACGCCGACGAGGCGGAAAAATACACCCTCATCGCCGCGAACTCACCCTTCGCCGGGTCGCTCGACTACGAGAACTGCGCCAAGGATCTGCTCCAGGTCGTGAAGACGAAGAAGACCGAACTGCTCTTCCTCGCCCTCTACTTGCGCCTGCTCAAGCCCGGCGGACGCGCCGCCGTCATCGTGCCCGATGGGGTGCTCTTCGGCTCATCCAACGCCCACAAAACCATCCGCAGGATGCTCGTCGAGGAACAGAAGCTCGACGCCGTCATCTCGCTGCCCGGCGGCGTGTTCAAGCCCTACGCCGGCGTCTCCACCGCCATCCTCCTCTTCACCAAGACCAACTCCGGCGGCACCTACCACGTCTGGTTCTACGACGTGGAGGCCGACGGCTGGAGCCTGGATGACAAACGCACGCCCCTGCTGCCCGAGGAAAAGCTCGGCCCCGTGCCGAAAGTCGCGCTCACTGCCGAGGAGCACGCGAAGAACAACCTGCCCGACATTTTGGCAAGGTGGCGTTCCCTGGGTAGGGCACGCGTCCCGCGTGCTGATTCCGGCGTCCCCGCCGGAATCTCGTCGCAATCCGGCGCAGCCGCCGACCACGAAGATGGCGCTGCGCGCGAGCAATCGAAGTCGGCGGCGAGGACGCCAACGACAGCACGCGAGACGCGTGCGCTCCCCGAATCTGAGCTTTCCCGTCCGCGCACCGCGCAAAGCTTCTGCGTGCCCAAGGCCGACCTCGCCGCGCAGGGCTACGACCTCTCGCTCAACCGCTACAAGGAAGTCGTCCACGCCGAAGTCGCGCACCGCCCGCCGGGAGAGATTTTGAAAAGCCTCGCCGCGTTGGAAAAGGAAATCACCACAGGGATGAAGGAGTTGGAGGACATGTTGAAATGAACCGCCAGCGAATCACCCGAAGCGTCCACGCGATTCCGGGAACGCCAACGGCGTTCAAGCGTTCAGCCCAGGGTTGCCGCCGCCGCCACGCGGCGAAGGCTACCTTGGGTTTGCGTTCCAAAAGATCCGTGAACCCCAACGGGGTTCAATCGGGCACGCATGGTTCGCGGGATTTGATGCAACCCCGTTGGGGTTGTTTCGATTTTATGCCCGATTCCCAGGCTAGCGCGTGCCGCGCAACCCTGGGCTGGATGATGGAACGCCGTTGGGGTTCAAGCTCCGTCAGGAGCGCCATATTTGTAGTTCGTCACCACATCGTGTGCCCCAAGCTCCGTAGGAGCGGCATAGGCGGGATGATGTCGCCCCTACGGGGCTCGGAATTGTTTTGGGACGCGGGTTTCTACAAAGATGCCGCCCCTACGGGGCTGCGGCAGGCGCACCGCCCGCCGGGCGAAATTCTCAAAGCCCTCGGCCAACTGGAGGCGGAGATTCAGCAGGGCATGAAGGAACTGGAGGGGATGCTGAAGTGAGCGCGTGGAAAACAAGCACGCTCGGCGAAGTTGTAAGCATTGCTGGCGGCGGAACACCGACTCGGAGCAATTCAGACTTCTATGGCGGGACGATTCCTTGGGTGACGCCAAAGGACATGAAGTCTTGGGAAATTACCGGAGCGCAAATCACGCTCACGCAGGCGGGCGTGGATAACAGTGCGACGCGCGTAGTGCCGCAGAACTCCATTCTGATTGTCGTCCGCTCAGGAGTGCTGAAAAACACGATTCCCGTGGGATTGAACC
>CAZUUP010000089.1:0-13427 GCA_964623105.1 uncultured Akkermansia sp. | reverse complement strand
AAGAAAAGGGCAGCTGTGACTGCGAGGCGCGCCGCTGCCCTGGGGGAAACTGGCCGGATTACTTGCGGCTCTCTTCGATGTACTTGATGACGTCGCCGACGCTTTGGAGCTTTTCGGCTTCCTCGTCGGGGATTTCCTGGCCGAATTCCTCTTCGAGGGCCATCACGAGTTCGACGGTGTCAAGGGAATCGGCACCGAGATCCTCGATGAACTTGGCCTCGGGGGTGACTTGGTCGGCGGTGACGCCCAACTGCTCGACGATGATGTCCTTGATCTTTTGTTCGATGGATTTTTCAGCAGCCATGATGGTTCCTATATTTTTCGAGTGTCTATGCGAGGGCCAAATCAGCGTCAAGCCCGGTTTCGTTGTCAGCGGTCGTGCTTGGTTGACGGCGTCGTTTTACAGCGAGCGCCGTCGCAAAGCTTGTTCTCTGTAGCGGTGCCCCGGGTGTCCGTCCAGCACCATTTTCGCAATCGCAGGGCGGACCCCGGTCCGGCGGGAAAGGCGGCGGGCGGGGAAGGGCCTACATGACCATGCCGCCATCCACGGCGAGGACTTGTCCGGTGATGTAGCGGGCACCCGGGCCGGCGAGGAAAAGGGCGGCCTCGGCAATGTCGTCGGCTTTGCCGAGCTGGTTGAGGGGTATCTGCCGGAGCAGTTCGGTCTTCATCTCCTCTTTCAGCTCGGCGGTCATGTCGGTCTCGATGAAGCCGGGGGCCAGGGCATTGGCGGTGATGCCGCGAGAGGCAAGTTCGCGGGCGATGGACTTGGTGAAGCCGATGAGGCCGGCCTTGCTGGCGGCGTAGTTGCACTGGCCGGCATTGCCGATGAGGCCGATGACAGAGGAGACGTTGATGATGCGGCCGGAACGTTGCTTGAGGAAGGCGCGGGTGAAGGCCTTGGTCATGGTAAACGCGGCCTTGAGGTTGGTGTCCAGGACGGCATCCCAGTCGGCTTCGCTCATGCGCATGAGAAGTCCGTCGCGAGTGATGCCGGCGTTGTTGACGAGGATGTCCACGCGGCCGGCTTCGGCGAGAATCTTCTCGGCGGCCGCCGCGACGGCGATGGGGTCGGAGACGTCCACGGCGTGGGCCCAAGCGCGGCGGCCGAGGGCGCGGACTTCTTCGGCGACCTTGCCGGAGTTGTCGAAGGTGCGGGAAATGCAGGCAACGTCGGCCCCGGCGGCGGCGAATTTAAGGGCGATGGCACGGCCGATGCCGCGGCCGGCACCGGTGACAACGGCGATCTGGTTGGTGAGCTGGCTCATGGGGTGGGGGTAGGGTTAAGGTTGATCAGTTGGCTGGCGGGGCGTTCAGGGACTTGACGGTGGCGGCGAGGCTGGCGACGTCCCCGACGTTGAGGGCCTCGGCATTTTTATCAATGCGTTTCATGAAGCCGGTCAAAGCGCTACCGGGTCCGAGTTCGATGAACCGGGTGAATCCCTGCGCTAGGAGATGCCGGATCGACTCCTCCCAGCGAACGGAGCTGGTGACCTGCTCGACGAGACGGGTGCGGGTCTGGGCGGCGTCGGCGTGGGGCTGGGCGGTGACGTTGGAAATGACGGGGACGCGGGCGGGTTGGAGGGGCACGCTGGCCAGGACGGAGTCAAGTTTGGGCTGGGCGGAGGCCATCAGGCGGGAGTGATAGGCGCCGGCGACGGTGAGCGGGAGGGCGCGTTTGGCGCCGCGGCTACGGGCGAGATTGCAGGCTTCAGTGATGCGTGCGCTTTCGCCGGAGATGACGAGCTGGCCGGGGCAATTGAGGTTGGCCAGTTCGACGCCGGTTTCGGTGCAGACCTGGCGGGTGGCGGCTTCGTCGAGGCCGATGATGGCGGCCATGCCACCGCGGGTGGCGGCACAAGCTTCCTGCATGAACCGCCCGCGCTGGCGGACAACCCGCAGACCGTCTTCGAAGGACATCACGCCGGCGGCGGTCAGGGCGGTAAATTCACCGAGCGAAAGGCCGGCGGTCGCGGCGAATTCGAGCGCGGGCACCTCTTGCTTGAGCAACTGGAAGGCCACCCAGCTCACGAGAAAAATGCCCGGCTGGGCGTTTTCGGTGTTGGTCAGTTCGCTTTCGGGTCCGTTGAAGCAAACCCCAGCCAGATCGCAGCCGAGGGTGGCGTTGGCGCGGTCAAACCACTCGCGGGCGGCGGGGAACTGTCCGGCCAGATCCTTGCCCATGCCGACAAACTGGGCACCCTGCCCGGCAAATAACAACGCGGTCTTGCTCATAAATTGGGCGGGACTAGACACGAAAACGGGTGTTCGGGGAAGGATGGATTTGTGGGGAAATGACGCCGGGGGCGGCGGGCGGGGCGGACGGGGCGGTCCGACGAAGTTTGGGGTTACGGGAAAGCCGGGTGAAACTGCCATCTCCGAACTGCGGCGGCGCGGTGCGGACACTGCGCCCTGCCGGATTGCCGTGCGAAGATCGGGGTGCCGAACTCCGCGGGACGGTGGGTGACGGGCGTTCGGCAGTGCTCTCGGTTCAGGACTTGGGTGTCGCGGAGCGGGGGACAAATTTCAGCGCGATGCCGTTGATGCAATACCGCTGGTCGGTGGGCGTGTCGAAGCCTTCGCCCGTGAAGACGTGGCCCAGATGGCCATCACACACGGCGCAACGTACCTCGGTGCGGACGGTGCCAAAGCTGCGGTCCTCGATGGTGCGGACATTTCTGGCGTCGGCCGGATCGTAAAACGACGGCCAGCCACAGTGGGAATCGAACTTGTGATCCGAGGAGAAGAGTTCGGTGTCGCACCCCGCACAACGATAAGTTCCGCCGCCCTGGCGCTTGAAATCCTCGTAAGCGCGGCCAAAGGCGGGTTCGGTGCCGGCCTGGCGCAGGATGTGATACTGCTGGGGCGTGAGGCGGGCGCGCCATTCGGCGTCGGTGAGCGCGGGCTTGCTGGGGACGGGTCCGCGATGGGAGTCGTTTTCGTCGGTCATGCTGGCAGAGGGTTGGTTCCTGTCGGTCAGATCTTGATGCAGTTCATCACTTGGAACTGATTCTGGCGGCGAGACTATTCGAAGTCCACGCCGGCCACGGTGTACACCAGCATTCGCGGGACGGTGAATTCGATCCGGCCGTCGGCGATGGTGAATGGTACCGTCTCGCGCGCCATGCCGGGATCGGGCGAGAGCAGACGGATGCTTTTCACGCGCTGGCCGGCAGGGAGGGGCAGTGCGACACGGATGTTCTCGGCCACCAAGGGTTTCTCATCCTGCGGACCGCGTCCGGCAGAAGAGGCTCCCTTGGGCGGTTCTTCGCGATCGTAATTGACCAGATGCACAAACCGGGTTTTGCCGTCGGGGGCGCGAAGCACGGAGGTGGCGATTTTCCAACTGCCCGTGCGATGGGTCACGCGGGCCAGTTCCTTGGGCTGCCAGGTTTTGAAATCGGGCAGGTCATCCGCCGCCAACCGGAGCCGGGCACCGGGGAATTCCGCGACCAGACGCTTCGTGGCGGAATCGAGGGCGGTGTCGTCCACTACCGCGAGCGAGTTTCGGCCGCGCAGGTCCGCGGCGGTCACATGGTCATCCGGGATGATGTCGAACGCGTAGCCCGCCTTGACGAGCAACCGGCCAAGGGCGCGAAAGCGGGCGACGGGCGCAACGTCGCCGCGATGCACGGCGCTGCGTGGATACAACAGGACGAGTTCGGCGGCGGGTTGGGCGCCAAGGAAGACGCGCTCACGCTGGTCGCGGGCGAAGCGGAAGTAGTTCACGAGGGCGTCGCGCCCGGCGGGGTTTTTGAAAGGTGCGTAAAAGCCGAGGCCGCCACCCGCGTTGGCCAGTCCTTCGGCGATCGTGGCGCGGGTGCGGGTCTGCTCGTACTTGCCGAGCACGAATGGCTTGGGACCGAAAGCGCCGCGGATGTAGCGCAACTGGAGGGTGCCGTCCCCGAGGTCACCGTTGGCCAGGTCGGTTTGTGACGCCGCGTTGCCGGTGCTATACCAGAGATAATCTTCGTCGCGGCCCCAGATGTCGGCCGGCAGGGCGCAGCGTTCGTCGCCATTGATCTGGTTGAAAGCACCGAGATGGTTCCACTGGGCGACGAGGAGGTCGGATTTGAGCGAGCGGCCGTAGCGGAGCAGCACATCGTCGAAGGCATCCTTGAGGGCCAGTTGCGTCCAGCGAAGGGCGGCCATGCGATAGGGATTGGTCTGTTTGGGATCATGCCAGGAGGGAATCTCGGTGAACTTGTGGGTGGGCAGATCGGTGATGCCGAGGCGGTCGCGAAGTTCGGCGGGGGAAAAGCTCGTGGCCAGATGCTTGCGGAATCCTTCGGTGCAATGCCGGCAGAGGCAGTCCCGGCGGTAGTAGTAGTTGGCGATGAGGCCGTCCACGCCGCGGGCGATGGCGGACTTGGCCATGGCCTTGAGGCAGGTGCGCCAGAGGGGGTTGTTCAGGCAACCGTGGTATTCGGGCCAGCCGCCAATCTTGTATGAATGCGTGGCGATGGGCGCACCGGCAGCGTCGCGCTGCAACATTTCCGTCGGGTCCGCACAGGGCTTGGGACCGAACTCGGCCTCGTTCCAGCCGCGGTCATACCATTCGAAGAAGCCGGCCTTTTTGGCCGGATCGCCGAAGATGAAGGTCATGTTGAAATGCCCGACCACGCGAGCGCCGCGGCGGTGGATTTCCTGGTTCAGGCGGCCGAACCAATCGCCGCACTCCACTGTTCCCTGGACCGGGAAATGGGCCGGATAGCCCTTGTAAAACGGCGTATGCGCAAGGCTGTAGAAGGTGATGCCATAGAATCCCACCTGCGCGATTTCGGGCCGCGCTTCAGCGAGAAAGTCGAGATACTCCGGGGTCGCGTAATCGGTCCAATGAGCGACCAGCGTGTTGAACCAGCCGTTGGTTTGGGCGGCGGGCAAACCAGGCGTGTGGGTGAGCAATGCCAGGGCGAGCACGAGCGGTCGGAACGCCAGGCGCGGAAGATGCGCCGAAGAAATCTGCGCCCGTTGGGGAACGGCGCAACGCGAGGATCGAGGAGAATTCATGAAGTGCCCCAGTTCAACCTGCCGGCGGCAGGTTGGCAAGCGCGCCGGGGCGGAGCGTGAGCGCACGGCGACGGCGATTGCCGTCCGCGGAACGCTACGGACTGGGGGAAGGTTCCGCAAAGGTGCTGCTGGCGGTGGCGACGGCGGCCCATTGGCGGCTGCCGTCGCGTCCGATCAATTCCACGGCGTCGATCTCGTTCCAGCCGGAGACGCGACGGGTGTCCAGATAGATTTTCACCGCATTTATCCGGGCGGGAAACGGGGCGGCAAACATGCGAACCACCGGCGCGACGGCCTCCGGTTCCACTCCCTCCCAAAGGGTGATTTCGCGGTCATCACCCTGGAAGGCCGTGACCTTGGCGATCGCACCGGGATTGTAGCTCTCGTAAACGTGAACTTCCGCCACCTCCACGGCATTGGTGAATTCGAGTCGCAGCCATTCATGGCCCCCGTCGGGAGTTCGGGCCGCCCAAGCCGTCGAGAAATCGCCGGCCTGGAAGGTATCGGGCGGGCCGGTGGCTTGTTCAGGCCCCCAGGAACGGCGCGGCGGCGGTGAGGCGGACGGGGCGGCAAGGTGCAACCGCTGGGATTCCCGGACCGCAGTCACCACCGCGGACATCTGGCTGAGCTGAGATTCCAGCGCGACGATGCGTTCCGAGAAGTTGGTGAGCAACTGGCGGCCGGCGGTCAGCTCCGCGAGGGCATCCCGCAGGTCGTTCCGGGCAGCACGCAACTCGGCCTCCGCGACGGCGGACCGGGCCGGTGGTGACGCGAGGGCGTCTTTCTCGCCGGCATCTCCCGGCGCGTCGCTCCGGCGACTGGCCAGGCCATTGAAGCCGGCAACGACAATCGCCAGCACCACTGCGACGACGCCGAGGAGAATTGCGTTTTTCATGCGAAACCGGATTGGCTGAAGGATTAGACGACGGGGCGTGGCATTTGCTCCCGACGGCGGGAGCGGTTCCGTTCCACCCGCGGGTTCGGCACCCAGGCAACCACCCGTCCATTCGCCCGGCAGAGGGGTCGGCATAATGGCTCACCTCTGCGAACACGGGGTGCGGAGTCCCCGACCGGTGCGCAAACCGCCTCCTGGGTAAAAACGCCACCCCCCAATCGCCACCCTTGGTCGGGAAAAACGAAAAGCCGGCCGGCGTTCCCACGCCGACCGGCCATGAACTTGAAGAGCGAGGCGCGACTAACCGATCAGCCGCAACGCCGACTGCGGTGTCGAGTTCGCCTGCGCCAACATCGCCGTCCCCGCCTGGACCAGGATGTTATACTTGGCGAACTTCGTGCTTTCGTCCGCCACATCCACGTCCTTGATGCGGCTGTTGGCCGCGGAGAGGTTGTCGTTCAGCACACCCAGTTGTTCGCTGGTGCTGTTGAGCCGCGCCGTGTTCGCGCCGATCGTCGCCCGGTCGGTGGCCAGTTGCGTGATGGCGGCCTTGACGTTGGTTAGCGCGGTGGCGGCCGTGGAGGTCGTCGAGATCGTCGAACCGGTGGCGGAGGTGTAGCTCGCGGCACCGAGATCCACGCCGGTCATGCTGAAGCTGTTGCCCTCGGAGTCGATCGTGACGGCGCGGTCCGTGCCCGAAAAAAGGCTCACCCCGTTGAAATCCTTGGTCGCAGAGTTGGTGACGAAGGCCGCCAGATTGGTGAATTCCTTGTTGTACAGCGCCCGGTCGGAATCGGACTTGGTGATATCTTGGGACATGATGGACAGTTCGCTCATCCGGTCGAAGGCCTTGCCGACCTTCTGGAGGAAACCGTCCTGCGTCTGGGCGAACGAGATGGCGTTGCCCACGTTGTTCTTGGCCGCGGAGTTGCGGTTGATCTGCGCGTCCAGACGCGTCGAAACCGCCGCACCTCCGACGTCATCGTCGGGACGGACGAGCTTGGAACCGGAAGACAGGCGGGCGAGCGATTTCGCCAGCATGCCCGAGGATTCATTGAGTAACCGACTGCTGCTGAGGGCTTGAACGTTGGTATTGATGACCATAACTGACTCTTTCCATGAGTTGGCCCACGAGGGGCTTTGTTTTCCGCGGCTTCCGTGCCACGGCCGGATTTTTTTTAAGAGGTTTCCTCCAATTCCTCTCCGACTGGCCTGGCCGTCGGCGCCGTGTCTCTACGACGGGTTAGTCATCGGAACCCCGGGCCAAAGCTTCACCGACAATTTGAAAAATTCTCTTCTCCTCCCACGGCCGGTGGTACGCGGACACTCACCGCGCTTCCGCCGCCTGACGGACCGGACCGTTCTTCCGTTTCCAAAGCCTCGCACCCCGTGCCCTCGCGACCGAAAATCATCGCCAGGACCCTCGAAAACGCCTGCAACGATTGATCCTTCAGGGCGGTCCGCCAAAGTTATTCACACACGCACCATTCTCCTTCCGCGCCTGTTGGCAACTCCCGCTTGACCTTGCACCTCCATGCTCCACCGTCGTCCCACGATATGCGATCCACCCGCGCCCGCCTTGTCTCGTACACACGGACATCTCCGCCCGCCCGCGCCGCCTCCGCCACCGGCCTGTTTGGCGCGCTGTTTGCGCTCGCGCTGTTCACCTCCTGCACCCCGCAGCGCGACACCGCTGTCGGCGTGAAACTCCTCCCCGAATCCCTGATCCCCAGCCCCAACACCACCTTCGAGCTGCGCTTCGACGAGCCAATGGTCGCCGCCACCAACCTGGGGTCGCCCCTGAATGTCTCACCCCTCGCCATCCGCCCCGCGCTCGCCGGCCAATTCACCTGGCTCAGCCCCCGCACCGGCGTCTTCACCCCGACCGAACCGCCCGTCCTCGGCGAGACCTACCACTTCAGCCTCCTCCCCGGATTGCGCAATGCCGCCGGCCAGCCCGCCGCCGCGCGCCTCCATCGCCGCCTCACCACGCCGCCTTTGGAGATCTCCGGCCAGCTTCACTCGACCGCCGGCGCCAACCTGTCCGCCACGCCCAAATTGCGCCTCCATTTCAACTCCGCCGTGGACCCGGCCACCGCCGCCGCCTTCCTCGAATTCCGCACGACCAACGGCCTCGTCCACCCCGCTCGTGTCACCTCCCCGGACACCGCCGTTGCGGCCCACGACGCATCCGATTCCGAATTCCACTTCTACGACCGCCACCATCCCACCTGGCGTGAACTTTTTGAAACCCAAGCCCGCCCCCAAAAACTCCCTTCCCTCCGCGTCCCGGCTCTCGTCGTGCCCCCGCCTCTCCCACCCATCACCTCTGCCAAACCCCGCCAAAACCTTCTCCACATCACCCCTGCCACTCCTCTCCCCGTCGGCTACGGCTGGCGGCTCGTCGTCAAGAGTGGCCTCCCTGCCAGCGATTCCCCCGCCCGACTCGCCGCCGATTTCCAAATCTCCCTCGGCGATGTCGAACCCTTCGTCGTCGCCGACAGCTCCCCCCACAACCGCCTCAGCCGCGGCAAAACCCTCGAACTCACCTTCCGCAAATCCCTCGCCCCCTCCGTCCACGCCACCAACGCCCTCAACTGGATCACCCTCACGCCGCAGCCCACCAACCTCACCGCCGAAGTCCGCCGCGACAAAATCATCCTCCACGCCCCCTTCGCCCTCGGCACCAACTACGCCCTCCGCGTCGCCCCCGGACTCGCCTCCGCCGATGGCCATCGCCTCGCCGCGGCCCACACCAACACCGTCCGCTTCGATCCGATGCCCCCGCGCCTTTACTTCAAAACCTTCCGCGAAGAACAGCTCAGCGCCGGCCGCCGCCAGCTCGAGCTTCTCACCGTCAACGTCCCCGCCTACCGCCTGCGCGCCCGCCAGCTTGACCGCCACACGCTCATCCACGCACTCCGCGGCTACGGCAGCTATTTCGCCGGAAACAACCGCAGCGCCCGCAGCGGCCACGACCACTTCCGCGGCGATCTCTGGTTCGATGGCGACGAGCCATACCGCGAAGTCGATTTCAACGTCATCCCCGGCAAGGTGATTCTCAATCGCACCGAAAAAATCCGCGCCGGCCTCGACGAACCCCGCACCCACACGCTCTCGTGGGACGACATCGCCGGAAAAAACGCCCGCGGTGCCTTCTTCCTCGCCGCCGAACTCGCGCCGTCCCACAACGAAACCCGCGCCCGCGTCGGCACCCAGACCCTCGTCCAGCTCACCGACCTCGGCCTCGTCTGGAAACGCGGCCAGACCGAAACCCTCGTGTACGCCTTCTCCTACGCCACCGGACGCCCCGTCGCCAACGCCACCATCCGCGTCCTCACCGACGACAACGAAACCGTTCAGGAACAAACCACCGATGAACAGGGCCTCGCCACCCTCAACGCCCACGACCGCGGCCAGTGGCTGATGGCCGAAAAAGACGGCGACCTCCACGCCCTTTCCATCGACCATTACGAACACGAATTCAGCCTGTGGGGCTTCAATCTCCCGCTCGTAACAAACGACACCCAGAAGAACAACCGCCGCGTTCTCCTCTTCACCGACCGCCCTGTCTATCGCCCCGCCGAGACCGTCCATCTCAAAGCCATCGTCCGCCTCCTCGGCCAGAACGCCCTCCGCCTCCCCAAACCGGTCCGCACGCGACTCACCGCCTTCGATTCCCAGAACAACCCGTTCTTCACCACCAACACCACGCTCTCCGACCTCGGCTCGCTCGCCGCCTCATTCCCGATTCCCGCCGGCATCCTCGGCGGCTGCCGCCTTGAACTCGCCTTCGGCCAGCAAACCTACCCTCTCGCCTTCAACGTCCAGGAATTCGAGCCGCCCGCCTTCGAGGTCGCCTTCCAAGCGCGCCCCGAATACCGCGCCACCGAGCCACTCGAGGTCCCGTTGCGCGCCCAATATTTCCTCGGCAAACCCCTCGCCCGCGCCCGCGCCCGCTGGACCCTCACCGCCACCGACGAACGTTTCACCCCGGCGGGCATTGATGATTTCCTCTTCGGCAACCACGCCGAAAATTTTCGCGGCGACCTCGGCCAGCGCGATTCCACGCTCACGCTGCAAGGCGACGAACCCCTCTCCGCCACCGGCGAACTCAAGCTCCAACCCGTCATCCCCATCAACCCGCGCGCCCCGCAAGCCCGCACCGTCCACCTCCACGCCGAGGTCACCGACGCCAACCAGCAGACCATCGCCACCGCCGCGACGTTCGTCCGCCACAGCTCGGATTTTTATCTCGGCATCCGCGAGTTCAAAGGCGTCCTCCGCGCCGGCCAACCGCTCCCCGTCGAAGTCATCGCCGTCCGCACCGACGGCCAGCCCACGCCGGAACCCGTCCCCGCCCGCGCCACGCTCACGCGCATCGAATGGCAGACCGTCCGCATCGAAGGCGCGGGCGGCACGCGCTCCTATCGCAGCGAACCCGTCCGCAAAGAAATCAAAACCTTCGACCTCACCACGACCCCGCTAGTGCGCCGCGGCGACCACTGGGAAACTGCGATTGAAAATCCCGCCGCCCCCGCCGATCCCTCCGCCCCCGCGGCCCCTCCCCCTATTCGCAATTCGCAACTCGCCATTCGCAATTCCCTCACTCCTCCCGAACCAGGCTTGTACTTCCTCGAAGTCTCCGCGAAAGACTCCGCCGGCCAGCGCGTGCAAACCACCGTCAGCTTCAACGTCGGCGGCGCGAAAGCACTCGCGTGGGATTATCGCAACGAACTCCAGATCGACCTCGTCCCCGACCGCAAGACGTATCGCGTCGGCGAGACCGCCGAGATTCTCGTGAAAACCCCGATCAGCGGCCCCGCGCTCATCACCATCGAGCGCGACAACGTCCGCCGTTCCTACGTCACCAACCTCGTCGGCAACGCCCCCATCCTCTCCGTCCCCATCCTCAGCGGCGACGCCCCCAACGTCTTCGTCTCCGTCCTCCTCACGCGCGGCCTCGCCGACAGCCGCCGCGAAATCAAGCAGCCCGAGCAGCGCCTCGGCTACTGCCAGCTCCTCGTCGAGACCGTGCGCTCGCGTCTCGCCGTCGCCGTCACCACGCCCGCCGCCGATTGCGAACCCGGCCAGCCCATCGCCATCACCGCCACCGTTTCCGACCACGCGAAAAAGCCCGTCCCCGGTGCCGAGGTCACGCTTTACGCCGTCGATGACGCCATCCTCAGCCTCATGGGCGGACGCGCCCCCGAGCCGCATCCGTTCTTCCATACGCCGCGCCCGCTCAGCACGCGCACCTCGGCGTCGATCACCACGCTCTTCACCGAAAACCCCGATGAACTCGGCTTCTTCAACAAAGGCTATCTCGTCGGCGGCGGTGGCGACGCCGCCAATCGTCTCCGCAAAGATTTCCCCGCCTGCCCGCTCTGGCTCGCCGCCGTCCTCACCGATGCCGATGGAAAAATCACCGCCACCTTCCCCGCGCCCGACGCCCTCACGCGCTACCGCATCATCGCCGTCGCGCACGCCGACAAAGACCGCTTCGGCCACGGCCAAAGCACCGTGCAAATCAACAAGCCCCTCATGCTCCAGCCCTCGCCCCCGCGCTTCGCCAACGTCGGCGACCGCCTCCTCGCCCGCGCCATCGTGCTCAACAATACCACCAACGCCGGCGAGGTCGAAGTCACGCTCCAGCTCGATGCCACGGCGTCCGCAGCGTCATCGGCAACTCCGTCCACCAACCTCGTCCTCAAAACGAAAGTCGCCGCCCGCGGTTCCACCACGCTCGATTTCCCCGTCGCGTTCCGCGAGATCGGCGAGGCCCGCTGGATTTGGAGCGCGCGTTTCGCTGACGCCGCGCCCGGCAAATTCGCCGACCGCGTCCGGTCCACCTTCCCCGTCCGCCATCCCGCGCCGCTCCTCCACGAAGTCCTCGGCGGCGTCTTCAGCAACTCCGTCCCCAACCTCCTCGCCGACGCCGACCCGCAGCTCCTCGCCGGCCACGGCACCATCAATGTCCGCGTCTCCAACACCCGCCTCAGCGAACTCGAATGGGCCGCCGAGCATCTTCTCCATTATCCCTACGGCTGCATCGAACAAACCACCTCGAGCCTCCTGCCGTGGCTCCTGCTGCGCGACGTGACCGATGTCCTCCCGCAGCTCCGCCATTCGCCCGCGCAATTCAACGCCGCGATCCAGGCCGGCATCGCGCGCCTCTTCTCCATGCAAACGCCCTCCGGCGGCCTCTCCTACTGGCCCGGCCAACTCGGCGATCCGCAGCTCTGGGGCAGCGCCTACGGTGGCCTCGCCCTTGCGCTCGCGAAACGCCAGGGCGTGACCGTGCCCGCCGCGCCGTTTGAAAAACTTCTCGCCTACCTCAGCCAAAGCCTCCGCCCCGCCGACGCGCAAATTGCCGCCTCCGCTTCGTCGCCCAACGCCAGCGCCCACCTCGCCGAAACCCCGCTCGTCCTGCTCACGCTCGCCCTCGCCCGCCAGCCCGAACCGGCCTACCACGAACTCCTCTTCCAAAACCGCGCCACGCTCTCCGCCGAAAATCGCGCGCTCCTCGCCCTCGCGATTCTCGAAGCCAACGGCAGCCGCGACATGGCCACCGAACTCCTCAATTTCAAAACCGATGACAAACCGCATCCCGGCGAATGGTTCGGCAGCGCCTCACGCGACACCGCCGTGCGCCTCCTCGCCTGGTGCCGCCTCGCGCCCGCGAATCCGGCCGTGGAACGCCACCTCGCGCAATTGCTGCACGGACGCCGAGCCGGCCACTGGACCACCACGCAAGGCAATGCCTGGGCGCTCTTCGCCCTCACCGAATACGCCCGCCGCGTCGAAGGCTCGCTCCAGCCCGCATCCGGCAGCGTGACCTTCGGCGACCGCTCGCTTCCCTTCGACCTCGCCGCCAAGCCCGCCGTCTTCCACCACACCCTCACCTTCACCGCGACCAACGCCGCGACGCCGCTCAAACTCACCAACGCCGGACGCACGCCGCTCTACACCCACGTCCAGCTCGCCGCGCGTTCCCCCGCGATTCAACAGCCGCGCCAGGACCGCGGCTTCTCCATCCGCCGCACCTACCAGCGCCTCAACGACCAGGACGAACTCACCACCCTCGACGGCCTCCGCGTTGGCGACCGCGTCGTCGTCACCCTCGACCTCGAAGCCCGCGAAGCCGCCCACTACGTCGCCATCGACGACCCGCTCCCCGCGCTCCTCGAAGCCCTGCACCCCGAATTCATCACGCAAAAAACCACCGTAAACATTGGCTCCGACGGCTGGTGGAGCGACCACCACGAACTCCGCACCGACCGCGCCCTCTTCTTCCGCAACGAACTCGGGGCCGGCCGCCACACCATCCGCTACCTCGCCCGCGTCCGCACCGCCGGCACCGCCACCGCCCCCTCCACCAAGATCGAAGAAATGTACGCCCCCGACCGCCACGGCCTCACCGAAACCCAAACCCTCACCAGCCTGCCCCTCGAATGAACGCCCGCCCCGAACGAATCCACCGCGCTTTGGAGTGCGGTGACTCGTCACCGCTTTCGCGCAG
>CAZUUP010000088.1:6550-13507 GCA_964623105.1 uncultured Akkermansia sp. | reverse complement strand
CGGCCATCGGAACCCCCTCGAACTCTGCCGGCCTGGCGGCGCGCCCCACCACCTCTCCGGCCAGCAGTTGCTCGCGCTGTTCACGGAATGGTCCAGCGGCCTGCTCCCGCGCCTGTTCTTCCTCAGTGCCTGCCATTCCGGCGACATCCTGCGCGTGAAGGATTGGAACGACTTCCTCGCCGTCGCCGAGGGCAAGGAGCCGGGCACCAAACAGGCAAACGCCCGCGACCTCGATCTCAAGGAACAGCCCGGCTACACCGGCACCGCCCACGCGTTGTTGCAGGGCGGCGTGCCCTCCGTGGTGGCGATGCGCTACGCCGTGGGCGACGACTACGCCCGCGAGGCCGCGGTCGAGTTCTACCGCGCCCTCCTCGCCCACGCGCAGCCGAAGCACGTCGCCGCCGCCCTCACCATGGCGCGGCAGGCGATGCTCGATGCGAAGAAGCACGACCCCGCGCGCTTCGGTGTCTGCGATCACGCCACGCCCGTGCTCTACGGCGAGGAGCAGCCCGGCCTCACGCTCGCGAAGGGCCGCAGCCCGTCGCTCAACCCGCGCAATCCCCGCCTGCACGCGATCACCGAGCTGACCACCGCCGGGCACGAGCACTTCGTCGGGCGAACGTGGGAGTTGGTCGGGCTGGGGGCGGACTTCATTGGCTCCAGCACGGGGGCGGAGGTGAAGCCGGTCGCGGTCATCACCGGGTTGGGCGGCATGGGCAAGACCGCCCTCACCGCCGAGGCCCTGGCGCTGTGGGAATCGCGCTTCGAGTGGGTGCTGCTCTATCAGGCCAAGCCGAACCGCCTCGAGTTCGAGGCCTTCCTGCGCGATGCCCACCTCAAGCTGATGGGCGAACTGAAGCTCTACCACGACCACGTCCGCGCCAATCCCGCCGATGCCATCTACCGCGAGGCCACCGCCGAGTTCACCGGCCCCGCCCGCCTCCAGCGCCTCACGCGCAATCTCCTCCGCGCGCTCAAGGACGAACCGATCCTCCTCGTGCTGGATAATTTCGAGACCAACCTGAAGCCGCAGGCCGTAGCTCGACATTCCGATGTCGAGACCTCGTCCAAACCCGAACTCGACATCGGAATGTCGAGCTACGCCTGCCAGGACCCGGCGTGGGATGAATGCCTCGCGCTGCTCGCCACGGAGCTGGCCGGCTCGCCGTCGCGCGTGCTCATCACCTGCCGGCGGCCGCTGGCGGCGCTGGCGGGCGCGGCGCATTCCGTCCTGCTCGGGCCGCTGCCGTCCGCCGAGGCCGCGCTTTATCTGCGCGAGCAGCCCATCCTGGGCCGCATGATGTTCAGCGCCGACCCGGCCGAGAAAGCCCTCGCCATGCGCCTGCTGAATGCCAGCCGCTTTCACCCGCTGCTCATGGACCGCCTGGCCAGGCTGGCCGCGCACAACCCGCCGCGCACCCAGCTTCACGCGGCGCTCACGGCGCTCGAGACCACGAAGGACTTCGCCCGGCTCCCGGCCCTGTTCGCCACCACGCCGGGCGATGCGAAGGAACTCGCCTACCTCGACGACGCCCTCGCCTCCTCGCTCGACCGGCTCATCCGCGACGCCAGCCCGGACGCCCGCCGCCTGCTCTGGATCATCGCCGTGGCCAATCAACCGGAGGTGCTCGGGCTGGTGAAAGGCGTGTGGGGCGGGGAAAACCTCGAGCAGGAGCAACTCCGCCAGCTCAAGCAGATGCTCGATATGCTCCCGCTGCTCCCGCCGGACATGCAGGCGAAGTTGAAGGCGATGCCGCCCGAGCTGCGCGCCATGCTCGACGCCCTGCCGCCGGCGGGGCCGACGCGGCCGGACCTCGCGCCGCTGCTGCGCCACCTCGTGAGCGTGGGACTCGTCACCGAGCAGCGCGATGCGCCGGACGATGCCAACCCGAACCTCACCTGCCACGAACTCGTCCGCGAACGCATCCGCGCCTGGATGCAGCAGCAGCCGCAGGACCGCGCGGAGCTGACCGAGAACGCCATCCGCCTCGCCTACGCCGAGCGGCTCGAGGGGACGTTCCAGGCGCTCATGCACCAGAACATGACCCTTGCGCTCCAGGCGGGCAGCCGCGCCCTCGTCTATTGCGTGCAGGCCGCGGCTTGGGACCGGCTGGGCAGTTTCGCCAGCGGCCTCGTCACCAGCGCCAGCGATCCGCGCCTGCTCGAGGAGTTGGTCCCGCATCTCCAGACCGCCGCCGAGTCCGCTCCCGAGGGCGAGCCGCGCTGGTCCTGTCTCTGCTACCTCGCCGATGCGCTGAGGATCGGAGGTCGTCCCGACGCCACCCTTCACTTCTACGAGCGGGCTGCCGCGCAGGCCCGCGCCGCTGCCGAGGCCGGAGGCGACGGCGCGCGGCAGGCATGGGCGGACCTCGCGTGGATCACCGGCAACTGGGCGAATGCTCTCGTGATGAGCGGCAACCTCGACGCCGCGCGCCAGCGGCAACTCGACAGTGCCGAGGCGAAGAAGAAAGCGGGCCGCCCCGCCGTCAACGTCATCGCCAGCGAGCTGGAGGCGTTGCGGATTGACATCATGCAGGGTCAGGTCGCGACGGCGTTGCCGGAGATCGAGACGCGGCTGGCGCAGGTGGACTCGTGGTGGCAGCGGCACCGCTCCGGCCAGCCCGTTCCCGAGGCCCCGGATGCCGAGTTCCTCGCCCGCGCGTTCATCAGCGCGCTCGACATCGCCAAGGATGCCCACTTTGCCCAAAAGGACTGGCCCTCCGCCCTGCGCCGGATCGATGCCAAACTCGAGGTGAAGCGCGCCTTGCAGCGTCCGGCGGAGGACATCGGCGGCGACCGGATGAACCGCGCCAACGTGCTGGGCCGGCTGCGCCGCTTCGGCGAGGCCAAGGCGGAGTTCGAGGCCTGCCTTGCGCTTTTCGAGAACAATCCCGCCGGGAGTTCCAAGGTGCTCAGTTCCCTCGCCGACCTGTTCGATAAGCAAGGCGATCTGGTTCAGGCCATCGCCCAGGAGCGCCGCGCGCTCGCGATGCGCGAGCAGTTGCCCGATCCCGCCGACCGCGCCATCTCGCACAACAACCTGGCCAACTACCTCGAACGCAGCGGCACCCCGTCCGCCCGCGCCGAATCCCCCCGGCACCAGCTTGCCGCTCTTGTTTACTTTCTCGTCGCCGGGCTGGGGCAGCACCTCCAAACCTTGCTGCACAACTACGCCGTCCGCTTCCGCCGCGCCCACGCCGCCGGCACCGAGCCGGCCATCCCGCGCGTCTCCGCCCTGCTCACCGATCCCGCCTTCGCCCCACTCGAGCAATGGCTCCGCCAGCGCGAAGTGCCCTTGGACCAACTCCAAACCGCCGTGGACCAATTCCTCGCCCAAGCCCGCCAGACGGCCCTCTCCGCTTCGAAACCATGAATCCGAGGGCCAACGTCGGTTTCGCGGCGAAGTCCGGCGCGCCGCCTTTGGAGTGCGGTGACTCGTCACCGCTTTCTCAAGGCGACTTGTCGCCGTCGCCAACCCGAGAGGCGGAATGCGCCTGGGTGATTCTCTGCTCGCGCCAGCGGTGGCGTGCCCGTGAATCCGTGGCCGATGGTGCGTTCGACGGCGACAAGTCGCCTCGCAAAAGCGGTGACGAGTCACCGCACTCCAAACCGCGCGGCGCGCGGCCTTCAGGCCGCAGAAACGTGGGCATCGCAAGCGGGTTCCGAGTGCATAGTTCCAGTCGGGGCTTTCTGCGGCGTGAACGCCGCGCGCCTGGCTGCGCCGCCGGGCTTCGGCCGTTTTCAGCTTCGGAGTTTCTGTCCATCCGTGTTCCATCCATGACTCGACCGCCGTCTTCCGCTGAAAACCCAAACCAACTGAAACCATGACCCCGTTGAACGACCTGCTCACCCAGCTCGAAGCCGCCGTCCGCGCGGGCGACCGCGTGCGCGCGCTCGAACTGGCGCTCCAAATCCAAAAGCGGCTCGCCTCCGAGGCCGCCGAGCGCGCCAGCCTCGAGCGCCAGATGCGCGCGCTGCTGGCGGAGATGCACAAGCCGCCGTCGCGTCCGCTGCGCCCCGCAGTGAACACAGCGGCTCTCGACCGTGGCGCCACGCGCGGCCCGGGTGCGGCAACCGCGGCGGCGGCGGACGGCGAGGGGATGGTCTTTCCGGTCTGGTTCGGGACGAACCGCAAACCGGATGGCCGGGGCGGCTTCGGCATCGAGCGGCACGACCGCACGACCCGCGGACGGGCGGAGGTGTTCATCCCGGAGGCGCACCGGTTTGGCGAGACGGGAACGCCGTTTTGGAAGCGGCTGCTGCGTTTCAATCTGCGCGATGACACGCTGCGTCTCCAGCGGGTGACGCCGCAGGATCGCGACGCGTGGCTCGGTGAAATCCAACAGGCGATGCAGGACGCCCGGGCCGGCGGGGAAAGCCCGCACGCGCTGTTTTTCCTGCATGGGTTCAACGTGACGTTCGAGGAGGCCGCGGTCCGGGCGGCGCAGATCGGCTGCGATCTCAAGGTGCCGGGGGCGACGGCGTTTTTCAGTTGGCCGTCGCGCGGGGCGGTCGCGGCGTATCCGGTGGACGAGGCGACGATCGAGGCGAGCGAACGCGCGATCACGGAGTTTCTGGTGGATTTCGCGCAGAACTGCGGCGCGGACAAGGTGCATGTCATCGCGCACAGCATGGGCAACCGCGGCCTGCTGCGGGCGCTGCAACGAATCGCCGCGAACGCGGAGACGCGGGGCAAGGTGAAGTTTGGCCAGATCTTCCTCGCCGCGCCGGACCTCGACAGCGGCCTCTTCCTTGACCTGGCGCGCCTCTACCCCGAGCACAGTGAACGGACCACGCTCTACGCTTCCCGCCACGACCTGCCAGTGCATCTCTCCGCGAAACTCCACGATGCTCCGCGCGCCGGATACTTCACGCCCTACACGGTGGCTCCCGGCGTGGACACAGTGGCCGTGCCGGACTTCGATATTGATCTGCTCGGCCACAGCTACTTCGCCCAGGCGGAGGCGTTGCTGCACGACATCTACGATCTGATGCGCCTCGACGCAGCGCCGGGCAAACGGCCACGAATCACGGCGGCAGTCGATGGGGGCGTGAGCTTTTGGAAACTGAGGAGGTAGTCGCGGCAAAGCGCGAGGCCGGACTTGGCCGGCTTCGTCAACGGACTGCCGCTGGTGGTCATCGAATTGAAGAAGCCCGGCGCGGGGCAAATGTCGAATGACGCAGTTCGATTGGCGAACGCGGTCAGGTCCGAATGGCGAACTGCGAATGTCGAATTGGCTGAACTTCCGACTTCGCACTTCGCACTTCCGATGCGGCCTTCGACGAGAAGCTGACGCACGGCACAAAAAGGAAGAAGGGTGAAGGAAGAAGGAAGAAAGCAGTCTGGCTAAACTTCGGAATTCGCGCTTCACGCTTCGCACTTGTCCAGGCCGGGTTGGTGAAAATCATCGGGCTGAACCACCAGTTCCTCGGCGTGAACAACGCCATCGCCTCGATGCTCGCTGCGCGCAAGCTGGGGCGCGGTTGCGGCGGCGGGGTCTGGCAGACGCAGGGCGGCGGGAAGGGTTTCTCTATGGTGTTCATCGCGCACGGCTGGGACGCTGGGCCCCGGAAACTGGTGGGAGGCGGACTCGTTGGATTCGTCGCGCCCCGTTTGGTCGGTGGGCGGATGAGCACGGCTGGTGGCAACCGACAGGTGCGGAGAGAACGAGGGATTGAGAAATGAAAATGGCTCCAAAGGTAGGACTCGAACCTACAACCACACGGTTAACAGCCGCGTGCTCTACCATTGAGCTACTTTGGAAACCAGCTCGGACGAAAAAGACTATTTCTAACCGTGCGGCACCTTGGCAAGAGAAATGTGGATTTTCCGCAGTGGCTGGCGGGGTTTTGGCGGTCGTCGGGCGGGGGAAACGGGGAGGGGGAAGGATCGGTTAGCGGGAGGCGGTCTGGTATTTGAGCCGGTTGAGTTCGGCCAGGACGCGCTGGCAGTAGGGGTCGGTGGCGGATTTTTTCTTGAGGCCGTTGGGGCCGCCGTTGTGGATGCGGGCGAGGGTGGCGGCGTCGCCCTTTTTGAGGGCGTCGGGGCAATAGCGCTTCCAGTAGGCGACCATGACTTTTTCGGCCACGGCGGTTTTTTTGATGTCGTCCCAGTCGCAGATGGCGCCGGCATCGAGCCAGTATTCCTGGCTGATCTGATAGGGCCCGAAGCTGCGTCCGCCGTCGCCGATGGCATGGGCGGGGGAGGGGTTGCCCCCGGTTTCGACGGTCCGGATCGCTTTGAGGATTTGGGAAAGTCGTTCGGCGTGGGCATTGCTGACGGAGGCGGCCAGCAGGAGAAAGAGGGAAAGGATGCCGATGAGGCTGGGATTTGTCGGGCGTGCCAGCGAAAGGCTGGTCGGGGTATGGCGATGGTTATTCACGGCGAGTTCTCCTGTTGTCGTGGTGCCGAAGCACCGGGGGAGTTATCGACAGGGGGACGGCGTGACTTGAGGCGTTTGGGATGGGATGGAGTTTGCGACGAGGGCGGGCGTTGCGGGGATTTCCGGAGTGCTGGGTGGGAACGGCGCAGAGCGGGGTGACGGGGCAGGGGAGTTTGCTACAACCGGGTTGCCCGGCGCGATGGGCGGTGGAGATGTGGCTTCAAAGTTGCTTTTCGAGGGGGAGAGCCTTTGGACAGGCTAAAAAACGGAAGCAAAAGGCTTGTCGTGCATAGAAAAATGCACTGTGATCGAATCTGGACTGTGGATTGGACAAAAGAGTGAGAACCATGAAATCGAACAAGAAGTCGTTGACCGCGCCCAAGAATTCCAAAGCACCGATTGTTGCAGCAGCAGTCGCAGACAAGGGGGCCGCCGGGGTGAATCCTGCGGGGGCCAAGGGATTGGTGGCCGCGGAGAAGGTGTCGAAAGGCGGGGGCGGAACGGCGGGCAAGGCTGTGGCTGCGGGGGTGGGAGTGGCAGGGGTGCCGAAGGCGGTTGCGGCGAAAGCGGGGGT
>CAZUUP010000088.1:0-6450 GCA_964623105.1 uncultured Akkermansia sp. | reverse complement strand
CTGCGGGGGTGGGAGTGGCAGGGGTGCCGAAGGCGGTTGCGGCGAAAGCGGGGGTTGCAAAAGCGAAGGTTGCGGCGTCCGTGGCCCCGGCAGGGGGCGAGCGCCAGATTGCCGCCGCCGTGCCGGCAGCCGCGAGTGTGGCGGAGGCGAAGCCGACGAAGGCTTCGACAGCCAAAGCGGGCGGGGCGAGTGCGCGGAAGGCTCCGCCCGTGGTGACGACCATCGAGGTGAGGTATGACGTCGGGTTGGGGAATCAGCTTTTCATCCGGGGGGAAGGGGCGGGATTGAACTGGGATGCGGGCTTGCCGATGGAGTGTCGGGGGGGCGATTTGTGGGTGTGGACGACGGACAAGCCGGTGGAAAACATTGTGTTCAAGGTGTTGGTGAATGACGCTGGGTGGTCGCTGGGTGAGAATTTTTCGACGCGTCCCGGTGATCGCGGGGTGTTTTTCCCCAGCTTTTGAGCGGAAGTGGCGGGTGGCGTAGCTTTACAAACGACAGGCTGGCGGGAGGTTGGGCTGTTTGGTTTTCGCGCCGAATTTCAGGGGCGGTTGAAGTATGCAGGGCGGTGGGGGCGGGGCGGAAGGCACGGGATGAGGAGGTGGCGTGGAACCGGTGCGCCGCCGGCGGGTTTGGCGGTTGCTTGCGTGGCCGGTCGGAGTTCGTCCGGTTGGGGGGCGTTCGAATATCCGAAGCAGGTGAGGTCGGACGGATGTCGGGCGTTCAAGCTCCGCTGATGTGTTATCCGATGTGTGATGCTGCCGGATTCCCGCGAAATAAGTGGGTTTGGACCGTACCTTTTTTTGAGTGGTTCCGGGTGGTGGCGGCGTCTGAGAACCCGTGCGCGGCTGGTCACGGATGGTGACCGGGGCTTGGTCGTCTTGCGGGACCGGGTGAGCACAAGCGGTTATATTTCCGTGGAAGGAGATTTCGATGGACCTGAAAAAATTTGAACTGGTTGGCCGGAGTGCGTTGGTGACGGGGGCCGGGGTGGGGATCGGGCGGGCGATTGCCGAAGCGCTGGCGGATGCGGGAGCGTACGTGGGCTTGCATTGCAACGAGAGCGTGAGCGGGGCGGAGGAGGCTTTGGCGGCGATCCGGGCGCGGAAGGGGGATGGCGTGGTGCTGAAGGCGGACCTGGCGGATCCGGCGCAGGCGAAGGGATTGGTGCCGCGATTCATGGGGCAGGGGCAGGGGTTGGATATTCTGGTGAACAACGCAGGTTCGCCGATCAGCCGGGCGAAGATCGAAGATTGCTCGCTGGAGGTCTGGAACATGGCGTTGGCGGTGAATCTCACGAGCGCCTTCCTGGTGACTCAGAGTGCGATCCCGCATCTGCGTGCCAGCCGGAACGCGTCGGTGATCAATAATCTGTCGCTTTCGATCCAGACCGGGGGCAGCGGGGGGGCCGGGGCGTATGCGATTGCGAAGGGGGGATTGCAGGTGATGACGCGGACGCTGGCGCGGGAGTTGTCGCCGTTTGTGCGGGTGAATGCGATCATGCCGGGGGTGATCGAGACGCGGCATCACGAGGTGTTTTCGACGCCGGACCGGTTGCAGCAGTATCGTTTGCAGACTCCCTTGGGGCGGAACGGGAAGGCGGAGGAGGTGGCCTCAACGGTGGTGTTTCTGGCGAGTGATGCGAGTCGGTTTATGACCGGTGCCCTGCTGGATATCAACGGCGGGCGGTTCTTCCGGTAATTCCAATGCGCGTTCAAGCTGAGGCTCATTCGCTTGGTCTTTTCGCCGCTGGCGGCGTTGCTCGTCAGTCACAGATCCGGTTTGGATATGCTCCTTCCTCGCGCCTTGCCAGCGGCGAAAATCCCGGCGCGCCTGGGTCTCAGCTTGAACGCGCATTGGAATAAGCGACCTGCGGGTGATGCGGGGGGAAGGCGGGTCAGTTGCGGGCGGTCACGAGGCCGGGGGCGGCGAGGAAGGTGGTGATCTGGCTGGCGTCGGTGGATTGCCAGACGCAAACGCGGCCCTGGTAGGCGCCGCCGGCCACGCGTTTGGTGGCGGGGTGGACGGCCACGGAGTAAGCATGGTCGCCGAGTCCGGAGTAGGTGCGGAGGAGTTTCCGGTCGGTGAAGGCGTATTCGCGGATCAGACCGTCGGCGGAGGTTGAAAAGAGGGAGGTTTCACTGCGGGCGAGGCGATAGGGTTCCCTGGTGTAGCCGGTGAGTTCGAACTGTTTCTTGGCGTCGGATTGTTTGCGGGATTGGGCGGCGTCGTGACTGAGCCAGACGTGGACTTTGCGGTCGAGGCCGGCAGAGAAGACCTGTTTGCCGTCGGCGCTGAAGGCGATGCCAAAGACCGCGGTGGCGTGTCCGTTGTAGGTGCTGAGGATTTCCCCGCTGGAGCGGTCGAAGACCTTGGCGGACTTGTCGCGGCTGGCGCTGGCAAGCAGGGTGCCGTCGGGGCTGAAGGCGATGGCGTTGACCCAGTCGGCGTGGTTGTCGATTTGCAGTTTCTTGGAGAGAGCGGGGAAATCAAAGAGGCGGATGGAACCGTCGGCACCCGCGGCGGCGAGGAATTTGCCGTCGGGAGAAAATTGCACGTCGAGCACGAGATCGGCGGTGGACACGGGAATTTTGATCAGTTTGCCGGAGGCGGTCTCAAGGACGCGAACTTCGCCCAGTTCGCCGGGTTGACCACCGGCGGCGGCGAGGGCGGCGCCGTCAGGACTGAATGCGAGGGCCATGATGCGGGGCGGGAGGTTGGCGACGCGGCGGAGGAGTTTGCCGGATGCGGGGTTCCAGAAGGTGATTTCGCGATACCCGGAGACGGCGAGGCTGCTGCCATCCGGTGTGAAGGCGAGGGCGGTGATGGGGACGGTGGCCGGGTAGGCGGCGGGAGCGGGTGGATGGACCAGCGGGGGGACGAGTTCAATGAGAGTGAGCTTCGGGTCGGAGCCATCGAAACGGGCGCCGGCCTTGATCCAGTCGTGGATGAGGGCGATTTCGCGGGCGGGCAGGGGATCGGCCTTTTGGGGCATGCGATCGTCGGCATCCTTGGTGACCAGGAGTTGGTGGAGTTTGCTGGCTGCGGGTTGGCCGGGGTTGACGGCGGAGCCGTGCTTGGGGTCGCGGCGCATGAGCAGTTCGAAGGTGTCGAGGCGATAGCCGCCTTTGGCGACCTTGGCATCGTGGCAGTTCTGGCAGCGGGAGATGAGAATCGGGGCGATGTCGCGACGAAAACTGATTTCCGCGGGCGGAGGAGCGGCCGCGCGGGTGAAGGTCGAAATGGCGAGCAGCAGCAGGACGAGGAGGGTGGCCTGGCCGGTTGGGCGGTGGGGTAGCATGGCGGTGTTCAGGATGGGAATCTGACGTGACGGGTGCGCAAAACTGGAAAGAATCTTCGGGGGTAATGAAAGACGGCTCAAGTCCAGACCTGAACCTGCCGAAGTATTGCCCATGAATCTCAGTGCAACCGGAGTCAACGGGCTGTCCCCGAAAGTCGATACGCGGACCGAAATGGGGGTCGCGGTCCTCAAGAAGGCGCAGGATTCCATGAAACAGCAGGCGACGGCGTTAATCGAGTCGATTGACCAACCGACGCCGGATGATTCGGGCCGGCTGGACACTTACGCCTGAGGGGGCGGAGCGAATTCCTGCGGTTGTCGGTGCTGATTGCGTAGTTGAATCGGTCGGGTTGCGGGCTAAGGTGGGGTCATGCACTCCACCTCGCTGGGATTTGTGATTGCCTCGCAAGACGCTCACCCGCTGGCTTCCGCATCTTTCCCGGAACACCCCTTTTCTTTGCCGCGTCGTCGGGGCGGCGTTTCGGTGGCATTGTTGTTGGCCGCGTTTTTGTTGGCGGGTGGCAACGGGGTGGGGGCGGCCAACTGGCCGGCCTGGCGGGGACCGGAGGGAACGGGGGTTTGCGCGGAGAAGGGACTGCCAACGCGATGGGGGCCGACCGAGAACGTGCGATGGAAGGTGGCTTTGCCGGAGCGGGGGAATTCGACACCGATTGTCTGGGGGGACCGGATTTTCCTGACGCAGTCGGTGGGCAACGACCGGTTGCTGTTTTGCTTTGACCGGCGGGACGGGCGGAAGTTGTGGCAGGCGGGGGCGAAGGACGTGGAGAAGGAACTGACCCACGGGACCAACCCGTATTGCGCGGGTTCGCCGGTGACAGACGGGGAACGGGTGTACGCGGCATTCGGGAGCGCGGGGTTGTGGTGTTTTGATTTTGAGGGCAAGGAAGTCTGGCATCGTGACCTGGGAAAGCAGCGGCACATTTGGGGGAATGCGGGCTCGCCGGTTTTGCATGGGAATCTGTGCGTCTTAAATTTCGGGCCGGGTGAACGGACGTTTTTGATCGCGGTGGACAAGGCAACGGGCAAGACGGTCTGGCAGAATGACGAACCGGGGGGGGATTCGGGCGAGAAAAGGGGCGATGCCAAGGTGGCGTGGGTCGGATCGTGGTCCACACCGGTGGCGATGCGCACCGAGGCTGGAGAGCAGTTGGTAATGACGTTTCCGAAGCGGGTGGCGGGACTGGATCCGCGGACGGGCAAGGAGGTGTGGACAAGCGGCGGGATCAATCCACTAGTTTACACGTCCCCGATTTATGGGGACGGGATTGTGGTGGCGATGGGCGGGTTCAATGGCATGACGGTGGCGGTGAAGGCGGGGGGAAGCGGAGATGTGACGACATCGCACCGGGTGTGGCAGCATCCGCGGACCAAGCAGCGGATCGGCTCGGGGGTGATTCATGACGGGCACGTTTACATCCTGAACGATCCCGGGGTGGCGGAGTGTTTCGAGTTAAAGACGGGCAGGCTGGTTTGGGAGGAGCGGCTCAAGGGGCAGGGCGCGAAGGCGGACAACTGGTCATCGCTGGTGCTGGCGGACGGGCTGCTTTACGGGATGAACCAGGCGGGGGATTGCCCCGTGTTCAAGGCGAGTCCGAAGTTTGAGCTGGTGAGCATGAACCCGCTGGGAGAGGCGTCGATGAGTTCGGTGGCACCGTCGAATGGGGAACTGTTTCTGCGGACGTATAAGAGTCTGTGGTGCATTGCCGGGAAAAAATAAGCGGCGGCGGACGGGTTGAACGTTGGGCTGAGAAACTTGCATGAACACCATCACATTGCTGGGGGCGGCCGGCGAGGTCACCGGATCGGCGTATCTGGTCCAGACGAAACAAGCTTCGGTGCTGGTGGACTTCGGGCTGTTTCAGGGGCGGAATCTGGCCAGCAGCGCGAATCAGGTGCCGCGGGAACTGGATCCGGAAGATCTGGATGCGGTGGTGCTGACGCACGCGCACCTGGATCACACCGGACGATTGCCGCTGCTGGTGCGGCGTGGTTATGCCGGGCCGGTCTATGCGACGCCGGCGTCGCTCGAGTTGACGCAGCTGATTTTGCAGGATTCGGCGAAGATTCAGGAGCAGGACGCCGAGCGGGACAACCGGAAGCGCGCGGAAAAGGACAAGCCGCCGCTGCCACCGCTCTACACGGTGGCAGATGTGGCGGGGGTGGTGGCGTTGTTCAAGCCGCTGCCGTATCGTCAACCGGTGAGGGTTGCGCCGGGAGTGAGCGTGCGCATGTACGAGGCGGGGCACATTCTGGGTTCGACGAGCATCGAGATGACGCTGGAGGATTCGGGAGTGCGCAAGGTGGTGGTGTTCTCGGGGGACATCGGACCGCGGAACGCGCCGATTTTGCGGGATGCGGAGTGTTTGTCGCGCGCGGATCTGGTGTTCATGGAATCGACCTATGGGGATCATGATCACCGGTCGCTGGCGGATACGGTGAAGGAGTTTCGGGAGTTGGTGACGGGGGCGGTGGCGAGCAAGGGACGGATTCTGGTGCCGACATTTGCCGTGGGACGGGCGCAGCAGATCATGTATCACCTTTCGGGGATGTTTGAAGACAAGGTGGTGGATCCGTTTCCGGTGATCCTGGACAGTCCGATGGCGATCGAGGCGACGCGGATTCACCAGGCCCATCCGGAGTTGTTTGACGACGAAATGAAGGAGCGATCGGCGCGCGGGGAGTTTCGGAAGAACATGGCGCATGTGCGGCATTCGGTGACAGCGGATGAATCGCGGGCGTTGAACGAACTGCCGGGGCCATGCCTGATCATGGCGGGGGCGGGCATGTGCAACGCGGGGCGGATATTGCATCACCTGCGGCACAGCCTGAGTCGCGAGGGCAACGTAGTGTTGATTGTGGGCTATCAATCGCCGGGGTCGTTGGGGCGGTTGCTGATCGAGGGCGCGACGACGGTGACGATGTTTGGGGAGAGGATTCCGGTGCGGGCGGTGACGCACAGCTTGGGCGGGTTCAGCGCCCATGCGGGCCAGACGGACTTGATGGAATGGTTGTCGTGTCTGGCGCCGAAGCGTCCCCGGCTGGTGTTGACCCATGGTGAGGATCGGGGGCGGATTCCGCTGGCGGAGTTGATCGAGAAGCGATTTGGGATCAAGGCGCGGTTGCCGGAG
>CAZUUP010000087.1:3345-13507 GCA_964623105.1 uncultured Akkermansia sp. | reverse complement strand
GGATAATAACCAAAGAAACCTATGCCCAGCGATCGTCGAGCCCTCTGCGTCGGAATCAACCAGTTCCCCTTCGCGCCCCAGCTGAAAACCCTCGCCGGCTGCGTCAACGACGCGCATGACATGGCCGGCGTGCTGCGAGATTGCGTGGGGTTCGCCGCCGGGGACATCACGATTCTCACCGACCAACAGGCGACCAAGGCGAACATCATAAGCGCCTTGAGCAGCATGGTGGCCCAGGCGTCCGCCGGCGGCGTGAAGTATCTGGTCTTCAGCCTGTCCAGCCACGGCACGCAGGTGGTGGATTTCACCAACGACGAACCCGACGGCAAGGACGAGGCCTTTTGCGCCTACAACGCCGCCGCGACCCCGCAGGGATTCTGGGATCCAAACACGCTGATTGTGGACGATGAACTGCGCGACCTGTTCCTGAAGCTGCCGCAGGATGTGCTCGTGGAAGTGTACCTCGACACCTGTCACAGCGGGGCGGGTCTGCGCGGTGCCAAGCGCGTCGCCCGGTATGCGCCGCCGCCGAGTCCGAAGGCCATCCGCTCGCTGGCGCGCGTCAAGGTCCGCGGCACGATGCGGGGCGCCCTGCGCGGGGATTCGCGCCATCATATCTTGTGGGCGGCATGCCGGGACTCGCAGGAGAGCTTCGACGCATACTTTGGCGGACGGCCCAACGGCGCGTTCACCTACCATTGGGTACGGGCGATGCGGGAGTCGCAAAACACCCTCTCCCGCCGGCAGATCCTCGAACGCGTCCGCGAAGGATTGTTGGCCGGGAACTTCCGACAGGAACCCCAACTGCAGGCCAATGCAACGCTGACCTGAGGCCGCCCGAAAAGGCTTGGGCACCAGGGCTCGCGAGCCGAAGGACCGCTTTCCCGTGCCGGGTCAGGCGGCCAGTCAAACGTCTGCCGCGTCCATTTTCTTCCCCGGCCGAATTTCAGTTTCCACCGCAACGTCCGACCCCACCATGAAAATGAATTCGCACATTGATTTCCGAAAACTTCCGTCCACCGCCAGTGCGCTCGCCGGCGCCATTGTCTTGTCGGCTGGCTTGGCCGGCCTGTCTGCCGCTGACTGGCCGCAATATCGCGGCCCGAATCTGGACGGCAGCACCGCCGAGAAGATCGCGCTGAAATGGCCGACGGGCGGGCCCAAGGTGGTGTGGAAGGCTCCAACCACCGACGGATTCAGTTCCTTCGCGGTGGCGGGGGGCAAGGCATTCACCATCGTCTCGCGAAACTTGGCCAACGTGCCCACCGAGGTTTGCCTGGCGCTGGACGCGACGACGGGGAAGGAGGCGTGGGCAGCACCCCTGAGCTTCACCAAGTACGATGGCGGCGGAAACGCCGGTGCCAAGGGCAACGACGGCGGGGACGGCCCTCGTTCAACGCCCACCGTGGATGGCGACCGCGTCTATGCCCTCAGTTCCGCGCTGCAATTGTTCTGTCTGGACGCCAAGAGCGGCAAGCCCGCGTGGAAAAAGGATTTGCTCGCCGAGCACCACGGCAAAAACATCCGCTGGCAGAATGCCGCCTCCCCCGTCGTGGACGGCGACCTGGTTTTCGCCGGCGGCGGCGGACCCGGTGAGTCCCTGCTGGCCTTCAACAAGGCGGACGGCAAGCTCGCCTGGAAGAGCCAGACGGAGACGATCACCCATTCGACCCCGGTGGTCGCCACCATTCACGACGTCCGGCAGGTGATCTTTTTCACCCAGAGCGGGCTGGTCTCCCTCGCGACCAAGGACGGCGCCCTGCTGTGGAAACACCCGTTCCGCTTCAACATCTCGACCGCCATCAGCCCGGTGGTGGGTGGGGACATCGTCTATTGCGCCGCCGGCTACGATGTCGGCGCCTCCGCCTGCCGGGTGACCAAGACCGGCGACGCGTTCAAAGCCACGGAACTCTGGCGCAGCACGGGAAACAAACCGGTGGCCAATCACTGGAGCACCCCCGTTTACAAGGCTGGCCACCTCTACGGCATGTTTCAGTTCAAGGAATACGGCACCGGCCCCCTCAAGTGTGTCGAACTGGCCACTGGCAAGGTGAAGTGGGAAAAACCCGGGTTCGGCCCGGGCAACGTCATCTTGGTTGACGGCAACCTGCTGGCGCTGGCCGATAACGGCGAATTGGTGGCCGCCGAAGCCACCCCGTCCGCCTACAAGGAAACTTCGCGGGCCAAAATCCTTTCCGGCAAATGCTGGTCCACGCCCGTGGTGAGCGATGGGCGCGTCTATGCCCGCAGCACCAAGGAAGCGGTGTGTGTGGATGTGAGCCTGAAAACCGCCGCGAAATAGCGCGGAGAGAACCGGCTTCGGGCAGAATTCGACCACTTCAACGGCCCGGCGATCCCGCCGGGCCGTTCTTTTTTCCAGCCCTTCACGCCCCTTCACGGCAGCCAGACCTCTTCCAACCACAGCCGCCTCGTGCCGACCCCTCCCCTGCCCGGTCCCATCCAACCCCAAAACCCCGCTTGACCTCACTGCCCCAAAATCCTACTTTCCCGCCACCGTGAACAACGTGCTGCAAGTAAAACTGGTAGTAGTAGCCAACGACGCCGTTGGTGCTTGTCGCGCTTGACCTGAATTTCGACAAACACCCACGGCTGGCAACGGTCGTGGGTTTTTTATTGCTCCCGCGACCCCCCCCCCCCCCCCCACCCACCATGAGCAAATCCGCCCCCACCGCCGCACCCAAACCTTCGGCCCCCGAGCGCCCGGAAGTCGGTCCCGCCATGCTCGGCTCCGAAATCCTCGTCGCCTGCCTCGAACGCGAAGGCGTGGACACCATCTTCGCCTATCCCGGCGGCGCCAGCATGGAATTCCACCAGGCGCTCACCAAATCCAAGAAGATCCGCACCATCCTGCCCCGGCACGAACAGGGCGGCGTCTTTGCCGCCGAAGGCTACGCCCGCGCCACCGGCAAGGCCGGCGTTTGCATGGCCACCAGCGGACCCGGCGCCACCAACCTCATCAGCGGCATCGCCGATGCCTACATGGACTCCATCCCCCTCGTCGCCATCACCGGCCAGGTGCCCCAGGCCATGATCGGCAAGGGCGCCTTCCAGGAGACCGACTTCTTCGGGATGACCCTCCCCATCGTCAAACACAGCTACCTCGTCACCGACGTCAACGACCTGCCCCGCGTCATCAAAGAAGCCTTCCACATCGCCCAGACCGGCCGTCCCGGCCCCGTCATCGTCGATGTCCCGAAAAACATCCAGCAAACCCGCGCCCAACCCGTCTTCCCCACCGAGATCCATCTCCGCGGTTACAACCCCGTCAAACACGCCGACGACCTCGCCCTCAATGAAATCATCGGCCTCATCGAAAAGGCCGAACGCCCCGTCCTCTATTGCGGCGGCGGCATCATCAGCGGCAACGCCGCCGAGGAACTCCGCGAATTCGCCCGCCTCACCCAGATTCCCGTCACCACCACCATCATGGGCTGCGGCGCCTTCCCCGAGACCGACCCCCTCTCCCTCCGCTGGCTCGGCATGCACGGCACCGCCTACGCCAATTGGGCCGTCAGCGGCGAGTACGAACACCGCAAATCCGTCAACGACCCCATGGTCAAGCTCAAGGACGGCGCCGACCTCCTCCTCGCCTTCGGCGTCCGCTTCGATGACCGCGTCACCGGCAAGGTCGAGAAATTCTGCGAGACCGGTACCATCGTCCACATCGACATCGACGCCAGCGAACACAACAAAAACCGCAAGGTTCACCTCGCCATCGAGAGCGACATCAAATTCGCCCTCGGCCGCCTCGTCGAACTCGCCCGCAAACGCCCCGTCCAGAAGAAATTCACCGCCTGGCACCAGCAGATCGCCGCCTGGAAGGACAAGGCCCCCCTCAGCTACCGCGTCACCGAGGAAGTCCTCCGCTCCCAGCACATGAAAGACCACATGGGCGGCCACAGCGACCAGGTCATCCTCCCCCAGATGGTCATCGACCTCCTCTGGGAACTCACCCACGGCGACGCCATCATCACCACCGGCGTCGGCCAGCACCAGATGTGGGCCGGCCAATACTACAAATACAAATTCCCCCGCCAGTTCCTCACCAGCGCCGGCCTCGGCGCCATGGGCTACGGCTACCCCGCCGCCCTCGGCGCCAAAGTCGCCCGCCCCGACAAGCAGGTCATCGACATCGACGGCGACGGCTCCTTCCTAATGAACGTCCAGGAACTCGCCACCGCGCACATCGAAAAGATCGCCGCCAAGGCCCTCATCCTCAACAACCAGCACCTCGGCATGGTCGTCCAATGGGAAGACCGCTTCTACGCCGGCAACCGCGGCCACACCTACCTCGGCGACCCGGAAAACATGAAGCTCATCTACCCGGACTACATCACCATGGCCAAAGCCTTCAACGTCCCCGCCGAACGCGTCATGTTCCGCCGCGACCTCCGCGCCGCCCTCCAACGCATGCTCGACAGCGACCAACCCTACGTCCTCGATGTCATCACCCCCTACACCGAGCACGTCCTCCCCTTCACCCCCGCCGGCCGCACCGTCGCCGACATGATCTACAAATAACCCGCGCCGCCGATTGCCCGTTCACGGACGCAATACCTTGGCCGGTGCTTTGGCCTCAAAGTATCCGCGCCATCGGCATTCGTTGCGGAAGTGCGGCTGCCAATCCGGGCTGGCGTCCGCGCTGCCGGTCAAGACAACCTTGGCAACCCAAGTACCGCGACTTTCCAAAGTCGCGTTCCGGCCGGCGACGAACTCGCCTCCGGCAAGTCGCGCTACATTTTCCCCCTCGTAGTTGGGGCGCTCGCCCACTCAAGCCGAAGCTTGATGACCGCCTCCCAAAGGCGCCACGCAAATGCGGCGGCGCATACCGACGATCATCGCCTTGCCCTCCATCGCCTCCACACGTTTCTCGAAATACGCCACGGCGGAAGTGTGAAAGCAGAATCATGAAAGATGAAAAGGAGTCGCGAAAACTTCCTCATTCCTACTTCCACCTTCGCCCGCTCCTCGCCTTCGGTGATCTCCTCAAACTCCGCGTCAAGCTTCGGCAATTCGGCGGCGTTCAAGCTGAGCTTGAAAATACGGCTCTTGTAATTGATCAGCACCGTGGCCTTGTCGGCGACCGTGCGCTGGATGTCGTAGCTGCCGATGTAATCGCCAAAGACCGCCCGTGTGTTCGCATCCATCTTTTCGATGGAAGTGCCGGTGAAGGCGACGAGAAAAGGATTTTTCGCAATCTATGCGACTTGCGCGAAATCCTTAAGCGGCACCTCCGATTGTAAATAACTAATCAATGCCTCGCGCTCTTGCGGCTCAAGCTGTGACAGCGAACCGTAGAGACTGGCATCGCGAGCGCGGAGTTCGGCGAACTTGCCTTCCTGCAAAAGAAACCGGCTTCCCTCATCCAGCAGGAACGCGACGAACACCACCTTCAACTCGCGACTATGCACCGCGTTCGCGGGCTGGATTGCGACGAATCTTTCAAAGGCTTCATCCGCGAGCTGGCTGCGCGTCGGAATCTCGGGAATCAAACCGAACACGCGGGCGAGGATTTCGCGCAGACTCGGCAGGCGATCAGATTTGTAAACCTCCTGGAGCTTCGGGAGATTCCAGAACTCTTGCGGCTTCTCGAACAGCAGGCGACGGACGCGCTCCTCGACTGCGGGCCAGTCCTCATCATCGTATGCCTGACGGAGGACTGCGTCACTGGCGACGGCTTCGCTGGCCTGTTGTGCGAAGCGCTCGCGATACATTTCGCGGTCAATCTTCATCCCGAAAAGACCGATCTCTTCACGTATAACCTCCGCCACAGGATCAACCGAGGTGTTTGTGAAATCCTCAATCCGGATCGGCCCGTCGCCGCCACCGCCGCCTTCTTCGGGCGGACCTTTGGGCAGGGATAGCTTTTGGTCGTAATCGAAATCCTCTTCGAAGTATTCGCAGTTCGCGAAGAAATCGAACAAGGCAAAGCCGTCCTTCTTGGCTGTGCGCTGGTCTGCGCCTTCACCATATTTGAAAGTGAACAGCCGTGTGCCGCGTCCTTTGATCTGGATGAAATCGGTGGGCGAGAAAGTCGGCCGCGTTAGCGCCACGTTCAAGAGGTCTTCACAATCATAGCCGGTCGTCATCATGCCGACCGTGACGCAGACGCGGGTGCGACTCGTGTCGTAATCACGAAATTTGTCCGCGCACCACTTCGATTTGCCGTTGAGGTTGTTGTTGGCGAAATCAATCGTCATCTGCTGCGCGCCGGGGATGTCCGACGTGACCTGCACTGCGAACGTCGAGCCAGCGGCGTATTCCTGCGGCCAGCGTCGCGTCGCTTCCTCGTTGAGCAAAGTCACCAGCTTCGTCGCATGCTTGCGGCTGACGGCGAACATGATCGTCTTGCCAACCTCGCCCGTGATCGGGTCGCACTTGGCGTTGTCGAGGAAGCAGCGGATGAAGCTCATGTTCGTTTCGTCCGAGAAGAACTTCCGCTCGTAATCCTTTTTGCCGAACACCAACTCCTGTTCCTGCCCGTCCTCGTTCGCCGGCACGGTCACCGTGTAACCCTCGTCCGAAAGCATCTGAGTGGTGATGTCCGTCCGCGCATCGAGCGTGACAGGATTGCAGAGGTAAGGCGGGACGTGCTGAACGGCGTTGAGCAGCGTGTAGCGGAAGGTCGGCTTGCCATCTTTGCTGCCAAAGGTTCGGTACGTGTCAAGCAGCAGCCGCCGCTCATATTCGCGCGGGTCGTTCTGGCGGGCATCATCCGGCAAGCCTTTCAGGTAATCGCGGGGCGTGGCCGTAAGCCCCACCTTGGCGCCGACGAAATACTCGAAGATCGCCCGGTTGTTGCCGCTGATGGTGCGGTGCGCTTCGTCGCTGATGATGAGTTGGAAATCCGTGGGCGCGAACTCATGCAGGAAACGGTTCCGCGCCGCAAGACTTTGAATCGTCGTCACCACCACCTGCGCCTGCATCCAATCCCGCCGTTTCTGTTTGTAGATGACGGTCTGAATGCCATCGTTGGCGAGGTAGGCGTTGAAGTTCTTCCATGCCTGATTCTCCAGTTCGAGGCGGTCCACGAGGAAAAGCACGCGCAGGGCGTTGCCGGTGCGGAGAAACAACTTGGCGATCGCCGCGGCCAACAGGGTCTTCCCCGTCCCGGTAGCCATCTCGAACAGAAAGCGATAAAGCAACTGCGCCGCTGCCCTCTGCAGCTCCTTCATGCCGTCCACCTGATAATCGCGCAGCAGGCGGATTTTCTTGTTCACCATCTCCCTCGCGCGGTCGGCGGGCGAATAGGAGAGCCACGCGGCATCCTGCGAGACGGCGATGTAGTTTTCATCCACCGTCACGGCGGCGAGCCGCGCGGCGTCGGGCTTCCACTCCGCCGCTTGGCCGAGCTGTTCCAGCGGCAGGAAGCGAGACACTTTCACCGGATTGCCCTGCCGCAGATTCCAGTAGTAATGCACCAGCCCGTTGCTGAGGAAGATATGGCTGACGCCCAGGCTCTCCGCATAAGTGCGCGCCTGTTCCTTGCCAGTGAGCGGGTCAATCCCCTCGCGCTTGGCTTCCGTGACCGCCACCGGGCGCTGATCGGTGTTCAGCAGCACGTAATCCACGAAGCCTTGCGGCGCGTGCTCGAAATCCCTGCCCAAGTCTTGGTTCGGCGAAAACACCCGTCGCGTCACGCGATGCTCGCAGACGATGTTCTCGCGTCGTCCCTGCGCATCGGGCAGGAAGCGCCAGCCTGCTTCTTCGAGCATCTTGTTGATGGTGATGCGGGCTTGGGCTTCGGAGGGCATGATTCACAAGAGAGGTTTCTGAAAACCCCGATTGACCGCAAAAACCGGACTGCTCGCTGTGCCCTTCATCACCAGCATCTTGTCCGGCTGCGCGATCCAATCTGGCGCAGGTTCGGCGACTTCACCCGCCTTGTTCGGAGCGAGCTTTGCCACGCGGTAGCGGATGGCGCGGTAAAACTCATCCTCCCCTCGCCGATGCAGTTCGTCAGGCAGCCGGCTGCCCAGCAGACGGGTAATCTGCTTGGCGTTTAGTCCACCCGCCTTGGAGCGCTTGCCTGCGATGCAGACCATCTGGAGGATCGACTGGTAAATGGCATCAAGCTCGTTAAAGGGCCCCCCAAACAAGTCACGTAATTCCGCGCTCACATCTGTTTCCACCAATTCCGGTGCCGCAACATAAATGCGGTGATACCGATCACTATCGGGATGGGCCGCGATCAATTTCCAGCGTTCCAGATCGGCGAGGACTTGGAAGTGATTGTTATCCGAGGTCAGGGCGATGGTGTAACGGCCCAGCCGGTTTGCCTGTTCACTCTTGAGCACGTAGGCGAGCACCACTCGCTGCTCCTCGTTTAGCGCGGCACCGCCCGTCTTCGATGCGATGAAGCCGTCGAACAGGGCCAGCCATGCCTCCGCGCTTTCATCCAGCACCCGGCCCGACGGAATCACCAGCGACAGCTCTTCCGCCGAGTGGAAGAGGTAATAGGGCAAGTCAATCTGGTTGCGCAGCGCGCAGTTGGTCAGGTCGGACATCCCCTTGCCGCGTCCCTCCCACTTGTTGAAGATCTTCAGCACGTCCGCAAGCTTCGGGTTGCGCGCCTTCGGGTTCGCAAAAATCCGCCGCACCGGGCGGGCGTGATCCAACCGCTCAAAGATCAGCTCCGCCGGGATGCTGCCCGGATTTCGGATCGCCAGCGACACGCGCGGCTTCAGCGTGAGCTGCACGGGGCGGTTGATCGAATAGTCCCGGTGCGCCAGTGCGTTGTTGATGCACTCTCGCACGAGTTCCTCCGGGTATTCCGCCGTCATCGTCCCGCCCGCCGCCACGCTGATGCCGGTCTGGATGTTGCGCAGCGTCCAGCCGATACCGGCTTCCATCAGTTGCAGCACGTTGTCGCGAAACGTCTTCTTGTCCTGCGCCACCACCGCTGGAACGTCAACGAATCCATCGAGGTGCGACCGAAAGCTCAACAGCCGATCCGGCTCCCGTCCGCAGACGAGCATCCCGAGAGTCGTGACCGCGTTGTCCTTCGTGACGAAGCCCTTCTTCACGAGAAACGGCATCGCCTCCTCCATCGTGCCTTTGTGCGTCTCGATTTGTCCGCCGCGGTTCAGGGAGAAAATATACTCGTTGAGGCGGTGCAGGCTGAGGTCCTCGAGTGTCGCCTCCGGGACTGGCCGCAGTTCGCGCGCGTAGGCGAGTTCGCGCTTCCGCTCCTCCTGCGCATCCACGCGATCCTTTGGGATCTCCTTGTCCCCATCGAGGCTGCGCTCCCAAGCCTCGTGTTTGTAAAACGCATACCGCCGATCGTCCGAAAGCGGCACGACCTGCACCAGCGCCACCTGCCCGTCCATGAAAGGCTCCACGTGCTCGCTCACATGCTCGATGAGTTCGATTGCGTTGCCCGTCTTGTCCGTGATGGCCTGCCGGATCCGCCGCACATTCTCGGACTGCGTCTCATCGTAGCCGGTGAAAACGAACCGGCGCGGCGGACCCTGCTCCTCCTTGATCCCGAGCACCACCGTCCCGCCCCGCGTATTCAGAAACGCACACACCGATTCGCAAATCGAATCCCAATGCCCTCGGGTCGGCGGCACGGGCTTCACCTCGAGCCAGTCGGTTTCAAGGGACTGGTAGCGGCCCTCTCTCACGCAGGCTTCGAGTTGCTGCAGAATTTGCCGGAATCCGTTCATCAGGTTTCTGACGATAGACCATTGCCCCACACGCGGTCGAGGACGCGTTGGATTTTGGCCTCGAAGCGGGGGAGCAGCGCTCGCACCGCATCCATCTGCGCCGCCTCCGCGCCCAGCTCCGCCAGGAGACGACGTTGCGGTCGGCAGGTGACACAAGGACGCGAGGTTCGGTTTACCCCAACGGGGTAAAAGCGACCAGCCCAGGGTTGCGAGGCACGAGCTACCCTGGGAACACGTCGCAATGATTTTTCAACCCCAACGGGGTTGTGGCCATCGGTGCGTGGAGGAGTGACGCAACCCCGTTGGGGTTGGGGAATTTCCAAATCACGTTCACCCAGGGTAGCCTCGCGGACTCGGCAACCCTGGGCTGAATGCTGCAATCCCGTTGGGATTGGGGAAGGCCCGCTCATGGTGTGGCCTCCGGGGTGTTGCCCCACACGCGGTCGAGGACGCGTTGGATTTTGGCCTCGAAG
>CAZUUP010000087.1:0-3245 GCA_964623105.1 uncultured Akkermansia sp. | reverse complement strand
GATTGGGGAACGGTGCGCTCATGGCGTGGTCTCCGGGGTGTTGCCCCACACGCGGGCGAGGACGCGTTGGATTTTGGCCTCGAAGCGGGGGAGCAGCGAACGCACCGCATCCATCTGCGCCGCCTCCGCGTCCAGCTCAGACACGAGACGACGTTGCTCCGGCAGCGGCGGCAGGGGGATTTCGTAGCCTGCCAATGACGATGCGCTGATGTTGCTCTGGCCGACGGCGCGACTTGCGAGCGACTTCACGCCCGCCTGAAACTCCTTCGTGTTCATCCAAGCGTTCACAAATTCCGGCTCAGCGAGGTCGCGCTTGATGCAAAGTCGGATGAGGTAGGACGCAAAGACGTATTCGCCATCGAGCGAGAAGATGCCAGTCCGCCCAACGTGTTCGTAGCTGTTGGTGCGGTTGAAAAGGAGGTCGCCTTTCGCGAGGCGGTATTTCTTGGTCTCCTTCGCGTCAATGTCGGCGCATTTCATCGAGCCGTTGTCGTAGGCGCGACCGCGAACAAGTTCGGCCATGCGGAATGTTTTCACTCCACGTCCATCTTCGTTGAGCGGGACGGACAGGCCGTATTGCACCCGCTCACAAAGCTCCTCGAAGCTCACCAGCGGCCAATCGGGTTCAACGGTGATGCGCGTCTCGCTGGCGGCGAGAATCTGGCGAGCGCCGTCGAGGACCTTCTGGTAGCCTTCGATCTCCGCCACGATCCGCCGCTGTTCCTCCAGCGGCGGCAGTGGGATTTCGATGAGCTTCAAAGCGTTCGCATTGAGTTGCGGTTGCCCTCCGCCCGACACCAGTTGCTCGCGCTGCTCCCAATACTGTTTTGATTGGGTGAGACACCAGTAGAATTCAGGAAGCGCCTTCTCCGGGTCGAGCCGAACGCGAATCAGGTAAGAAGCGAAGACGGCAGGTGCAGTTGAATTGAAGAGCAGCGTCTTGCCTGCGGTAGCTCCGATGCGCGCAACGAACACGTCGCCCTTTCTCGCGAGGCTGGCTTTGGCCTCGTCATCCAGCGGAATGAATTTCGCGTCGTTCGGGTGGAGGCATCCGTATTCGTCAATGTCGGTGATGCGAATGTATCGGGCGTCGCCCGTTTCTCCGGCCGTCGCGGTGTGGCCATACTCGAACGTCGCGATGTCACCGAGCGGCACGCGCACCGTTTCAAACGGACTGGCCTCGCCACCAAGAAATCTTTCTGCGCTCAGTGAATGGCTTTTGTCGGGGAGCAGTTCCTCCTTCGCGACTCGTTTCCACACAAGCGGAGTTTCAACTTCGCCGCCGAGCTTTCCCTTCAACCACGCCTTCACCACGCGCTCGGCTTCCGGCAGGTCGTTCGCCTCGATGGGATTTCGTTTGTCGCCGAGGTCGAAGCCGTCGGCGGTGATTTTGAGGAAGAGGATTTCCTTCGCCGTCCGCGCGAGTTTTTTGTCGAGCAGGAGGATGCTGGTCTTCACGCCGGAGTAGGGCTTGAACACGCCCGCCGGGAGCGAGATGACGGCGACGAGCGAGTCCTCGACGAGGAAGCGGCGCAGTTTCACGTAGGCGTTCTGCGTGGTGGCCACGATGCCGTTGGGCACGATGACGCCGCCGCGTCCGTCGCCGCTGAGGTGCTCGGCGATGTAGTCGGTGAAGAGCACCTCGGCCTTCTTCGCGGCGATGCGGAATTTGGTGTGCGGGGTGACGCCACCCTTCGGGGTCATGAACGGCGGGTTGGCGAGGATGAGGTCGGCCTTCTCGTGCCAGCGCGCGTCGTTGCTCAGGGTGTCGTAGATGTGGATGGCGGGGTCGGGAAAGCCGTGGAGGAAGAGGTTCACCTTGCTGAGCTTCACCATCTGGTCGTCCACGTCGTAGCCGGCGAGGTTGCCATAGACCTTCTGGCGCTGGGCGTGGGTGAGTTTGTCGCCGGGCATGGTCGAGCCGGGCGAGGTGCTGTGCGCGAGGATGTGCCGGTAGGCGGAGACGAGGAAGCCGCCCGTGCCGCACGCGGGGTCGAGGATTTTGTCGCCGGGCTGCGGGTCGAGGCAGGCGACGATGAAATCAATGATGTGGCGCGGGGTGCGGAACTGGCCGTTCTCGCCCTGCGCGCCGGTGCATTGCAGGAGGTATTCAAAGGCGTTGCCGAGTTCCTCGCTGTGCGAGTAGGCGAAGCCGTTCACCTCGGCGAGGAACATGGTGAGGATGCGCCCGTCGCGGAATTTCAGGAAGGCGTTGCGGAAGATGTCGCGGAACAGGCCGGGCAGGTGCGCGGCTTTCTTCGGGTGGCCGAGCGCCTCGACGCCTTCGGAAAAGAGCGTGACGCGTTCGTCGGCGGAGACGGTCTGCGGGAGGAGATTGCGCCAGCGGTATTTCGTCAACTCGCCGGTGAAGAAGCTGCGCATGCCGCCGAGCTTCACGGATTCCTCGTCGAGGTCGTCCATGAATTTGTAAATCAGCGCGAGGGTGATGAGTTCAACCTGATTGGACGGCTGCGGGAGTTTGCCGACGAGCACGTCGCGGCAGTTATCAATGCGGCGTTTGGTTTCGGAGGTGAGCATTGCAAATTTCTTTCTTCAGTTCACCCGACCATACGGGCTTCACCGGACTGGTTGGCGGACATGCTGCCATTGGCGAGGTCCTGGCGGACGACGTTCAAGCCGGCCATGCCCTGCGGGGCGAGGTGCTGGATGAAGTGCGGCACCCAGGCGAAGTTGGCATTGAAGTTGGTCGGCGTCAGAAGATTTCGACACCTCACCCCGGCTATCCCCGTTCGAGGCGGAGAGGAAGAAACAGCGCACGTCGTCGTCCTTGCCGAGCCAGTCGGAGCCGTTTAAGGGTTGGCCATTCCGAGATTCGAAGTTTGGAGTTCGAGATTCGGATTTGGTTCCGAATTCGCTGCGAAAGCTTTCGGCGTGCGCGGGGCCGAAGTCACCTCCGAAGCCGTGGATGGCCGCGCTGGCGCTTGATCCGCCGTCTTCTGTCTTGGTCCGGGCCATGGCTGGTTTGAGTGCTCCGTGGACGATGAGTTGAGATTGAGGCGGGTGGATGCCGGAGGCAAGGCGGAAGGCATGCTGAATAAAGACGACCCAACCTCTTTTGCGTCCCTTGCGTCCCTTTGCGGCGAATTGGGATTCCCTCTCCCTGCGCCCTCTCCCAGCGCGTTTCGACCCGCTCGCAAATCCCCGCCCCAAACACCTTCACCCCGTCGCTGGCCCCCGATCAATCTGCCGGACCAGCTCCGGGAAGCGGCATTCCGCGCACAACG
>CAZUUP010000086.1:0-13670 GCA_964623105.1 uncultured Akkermansia sp. | reverse complement strand
GGGGGGGGGGGGGGGGGGGGGGGGGGGGGGGGGGGGGGGGGGGGGGGGACGGGGGTTACGGGAGGTGATTGATGCGCAGGTGGAGGCGGGTTGGAAGCGGGAAAAGCTGGAGCCGGCCGGCCCGTGCGACGACGCGACGTTTCTGCGGCGGGTGTATCTGGATTTGCTGGGGACGATTCCGACGCACGAGGAGGCGCGGCAGTTTCTGGCGGATCAAGATGCGGGCAAGCGGGGGAAGGTGATTGACCGGTTGCTGGCGGATGCGCGGTTTGCGCAGCAGCAGGCGGGAGTGTGGGATCTGGTGCTGTTTGGGCGCAATCCGGCCAATCCGGATGCGACGCGGAAGCGGGATGGGTTCCGGCAGTGGTTGACGGGGAAGTTTGCGGCGAATGTGCCATTCGACCGGTGGGTGCGGGAGTTGTTGCTGGCGGAGGAAGAGGGTTCGGAGCTGTTTTATGTGCAGTTCAGCAACCGGCCGGAGGATTTGACGGAGGCGTTCAGCCGGAATTTTCTGGGAACGCAGCTGCAGTGTGCGCGCTGCCATGACCATCCGAACACGGACCTGAAGCAGAAGGATTTTTTCGGGATGGCGGGATTTTTTGTGCGGCTGGTGGTGCTGGACCAGGGCGCGGAGGGAAAGACGGACAAGCAGGCCAAGCGTTACCGGATTGGCGAGAAGAGCACGGGCGAGGTGTTGTTTGCGGGAAACATGAAGGAGTTGAAGCCGGGCAAGAAGGGCGAGCCGGTGAAACCGAAGTTCCTGGCGGGCGAGGCGCTGGAAGAGCCGGCGTTGCCGAAGGATTTCAAGGAAGTGGAGGTGAAGACGGGGTTGAAGGCGCTGCCGAAGCCGGTTTTTTCCCGCAAGGAGAAGCTGGCGGAATGGGCGACGGCGCCAACGAATCCATTTTTTGCGCGGGCGGCGGTGAACCGGATTTGGGGCCAGTTCATGGGACGGGGGATTGTGCATCCGGTGGACAACCTTGGTGAAGACAACCAGCCGGTGCTGCCGGAATTGCTGGAGGCGCTGACGCGGGAGTTCGTGGCGCACAAGTTCGACGTGAAATGGCTGGTGCGGGAACTGGTGAACAGCCGCACGTATCAACTGGCGAGCGCGGGCGGCGGGCGGGAGGCGTTGCCGCGGCATTTCGAGCGGGGACGCATCCGGCCGTTGACGGCGGAGGAGATCATGGCGGCGCTGCGGGTGGCGAGCGGCTACGATCCGGCGGCACAAAAGGGCGGGGACGGGGTGGGGACGGAGTATTTTCTGCGTTATTTCGGGGAACCGACGAACGGGCAGGGAGAGTTTCAGGGAAGCCTGAATGAGCATCTTTTCCTGAACAACAGCGGCAATGTGCGGGCGTATCTGGGCCGGAAAAAGGGAAATCTTGCGGATGAGATTCTGAGCGCGAGCGAGCCGTGGGAGCAGCGGGTGGACCGGATGTTTCTGGCGGTGCTGGCGCGGATGCCGACGGCGGGGGAACGCGAGAAGCTGGTGGCTTATTTGAAGCGGGATCCGAAGGCGGATGCGCTCGTGGAAGAGGCGCTCTGGGTGCTGGTGAATTTGAGCGAATTCCGGTTCAATCACTGATGCCGGTGCGCGGGGTGAGGGGCGGGAATGGGCGGGTGGATTGATGGTTGCAGCACGAATTTGTTTATGAACAGTCATTGTCCCGGTCACGAACATCTTTCCCGGCGCGCGTTGCTGAAGGGCGCGCTGGCCACCACGGCGGGGGTTGCGGTGGCGAACTGGGGAGGGCTTTTCAACTCGCAGAGCATTGCCGCGGAGGCGCAGAAGCGCGGGAAGCGGTGCATCCTGTTGTGGATGAATGGCGGGGCCAGCCAGATTGACACGTTTGACATGAAGCCCGGGCGCCCGACGGGCGGGCCGTTTCGGGAGATCAAGACGAAGCTACCGGGCTATCGCGTCTGCGAGTATCTGCCGAAGATGGCGCAGTTGGTGGACAAGTTGGGAATCATCCGGAGCATGCGCACGCAGTCGCCGGATCACCCGGATGGCATCTACCACATGCACACGTGCTACAAGCAGTCCGAGCGGACGCCGCATCCGGAGTTGGGCGCGATGATTGCGAAATACCTCGGGCAGGCGGATGCGGATCTGCCGAGCTTTGTGCGGATGGGGCCGACGGGCAATGCGGGGTCGGGTTATCTGGGGCCGCGGTTCGAGCCGTTCAGCATCGGGCGCGACGGGAAGCTGCCGACGTTCACCAGTCCGTATCTGGCGGCGGCGAACGAGGAGCGGCGGAATGAATTGTTGCTGGCGATGGAGGCGGAGCGGAAGGCGGCCAATGCGGCGGAGGTTTATGAGAGCCACCGGGTGGCGAAGGAGCGGGCGTGGCGATTGTTGCGGGCGAAATCGTTGTTCGACACGAGCAAGGACTGGCCGGCGCACCAGGCGTTGTATGGGGCGACGGATTTTGGCCGGGGATGTTTCATGGCGCGAAAGCTGGTCGAAGCGGGAGTGCCCTTTGTCGAGGTGGGGCAGGACAACTACGACAGCCACGCGGACAATTTCGTGTGCCACAAGGCGAACATGCAGGTGCTCGATCCGGCGTGGTCGGGTTTGTTGATTGATCTCGAACGCACCGGGTTGCTGCAGGACACGCTGGTGGTGTGGATGGGCGAGGTCGGGCGGACGCCGCAGATCAATAACCGGGCCGGGCGGGATCATTTCATCAAGGGCTGGACGGTGGTGCTGGCCGGCGGGGGGATCAAGGGCGGGGTGGTTTACGGATCGACCGACGCCGATGGCCGCGATGTGGCGGAGAAGCCGGTGAGCGAAGGGGATTTGTTTGCGACGATTTACACGGCGCTGGGGATCAATCCGCGGGTGAAACATTTTGTGGGCACCCGGCCGGTTTGGGCGACGCCGGAGGGGTCGAAACCCATCCGGGAATTGATCGGATAAGCGGTGGGCGGAGAGATGCTGGAAGGCGAGATATGAATTTCGAGAAGGCGACGCTGCTGTGGTCCCTGCCGTGGGATGCGGACTGGGTTTCGGCGGTGAGCTTCATCGGGCCAAGACAGGTCGCGGCGGGGAACAATCTGGGCGAGATACTGGTTTGGGAACTGCCCGAGAAGCCCGAGAAACTGGCCGAACCGGGCACGGACAAGGCGAAGCCGGCGGGCGGAGGCGAGAAGGGGGAGAAGCCGCTTTACAGCGCGCCGGCCCCGGTGCGGCAGTTCGTGGGCCATTCCAATGTCATCAACCGCATGATCGGGGTCGCGGGGCGGTGGTTGATCACGGCGAGCAATGATCACACGATCCGGTATTGGGACGCGCAGGCGGCACCCGGTGGGACGGCGAAGCTGGTGCTGAATGCGCGGACAATTGACGAGATTGCGCGGAACAAAAGTTCGGGACGGAAGTCGCCGCCGCCGATGGAGGTCGAGGTGCGGACCCAGACGGCGGCGAAGACAATCCAAGGCAGCGAATGGATTGTCGGGTTGGGCATCAGCCAGGACCAGACGACGTTGATTGCGGGCGATGATGCCGGCAACGTGGTGCTGTATGACCGACCCGAGGGGAAGGAGACTAAACGATGGCAGGTCAAGGGTTGGGCGTATGCGGTGGCGTTGTCGCCGGACCGGAAGCGGGCGCTGGTTTCGGAGCGTTATCCCTTGGTTTTTGACTCGGGCCGGCATACGGCCGTGAAGTTGTGGGATGTGGCGAAGGGGGGCGTGGAGCATGATCTGACGAAGGATTTCAAGGATGCTCAGATCGCAGCGGCGGCGTTTTCCGCGGACGGCCAGGTGCTGGCGATTGGACGCGGGGGCGAGGCGGACGGGATGAATGGCAAGGTGTTTCTGGTTGATCCTGCCACGGGGAAGAAGCAGCGCGAATTCACGCCGGGACACCAGTATGGCATCACGGACCTATGCTTTCATCCGGATGGCAAGCATCTGCTGTCGTCGGGGCGTGACACTGTGGTACGCGTGTGGAGTCTGGCGGATGGAAAGTTGGTGCGGGAACTCGGCAAACCGCGTGGCGGGCAGTTCAAGGATTGGATTCACGCGATTGCGTTGAGCCCGGATGGCAGCCGTCTTGCCGCCGCCGACATGGCGGGGATGGTTCACGTCTGGGAGTTTGGCGGTTGATCGCCCGTGTGGGGTGCCAGCGCTGCGGCGGCGGATGGGCGGTGGTTCAGGGAGCGACCACGCGGTAAAACCGGGTGCCGGCGGCGTTGCGGTCGGGGTCGGTGAAGGTCAGTTTGCCGTCCATGACAATGCCATGGGTGAGGTAAGTCCATTCGTGCAGGTCGTTGGCGATCTCGATCACGACCATTTGGTCGGTGTCGCCGTTGACGGTGATGGAGTCGCTGGTGCGATCCACGCGCGGGGGGGCGAGTCGCCAGCCGGGTTGGGGAATTTCGCCGCGGGTGGCAGCATCGGTGATCGGTGCGGGGCGCGGAGGGGCGGGGAGTTGGTCGAATATGAATGCCGTGGCGTGGAGCTTTGGGCCGCCATGATAAGCGCGTGTTCCGCCTGCCAGGCTGGCGACGGGTTCGGCGGGCAAGAGCCATAGAGTGACGTCTTCGACACCCTCGGGGAGGTCGTCGGGAATCGGGATGATGGCGACATCCGCGGAGTGCGCACCAGCGGGGATGGTTGCGACTCCGGGCAGTTCCGCGTAGTCCACGCCGTTGCTGGCCCGTCCACTGACAGCGTAACGCACGATGAGATCGTCATTGGTCGCGCCGTGACGGAAGATCCGGAACGCTGCATGATTTGTGCCTTGTTCGACGGCGTAGCGGTCGATCGCGACGACGCGGACGACGGGCGATGGCGTGTTGGTCAGGATGTTGATCCGAACCGGAGTTGAATCCGCGGACAGCCCGCGATCATCGGTGGCCCGGGCGGTGAGCGTGTAGGTTCCGGCCGGAGCGTTGCTCCAGACGAGGCTGAAGGGATGGACAGGGGCGAGGATGAACGGTCGATTTGTCACGATGCCCAGGCTGTTGGTTCCGGCAAAGAATTCCACCGAGGTCACGTGGCCATCGGAGTCGCGGGTGTCGGCGATGAGGTTGATTGGCGTGCCGGCGGCGAGTTCGGCGCCGTCGGGCGGGTTCACCAAGCGGACCACTGGAGGGCGATTGGTGATCACGAAATCATTGTCATGAATGTAAGCGGTGGCGCGATTGTTCGGGCCAACGAGGTAATAACAGCCTTCGGGCGGCGGGAAGATGGCGATGCAGATGGGCGGTTCGAGAGTGACCACAACGGATTCGGTGCCCTCGACCAGATCGTCATCCAGCGGTTGGACGGACACGGTGGCGCTCCATTGGCCCGCAGGAATCACGACGACTCCGGGGAGCGTCGCGTAGTCCACTCCGTTGCTGGCGGAACCGCCCACGGAGTATTGCACGGTGAGGGGGGAGTTGGTGCCGCCAGTCCGGCGGAAGGTAAAGACTGCGGTGGACGCCGGTTCGGGTATGCGATGGGGTTCGCCGGTCAGTCCGTTTGCCGTGGGAGGTGGGCCTTCGAATGCGTGAGGTGCCGTCGCGGTGACGACGACCATGGGTTGGAGGTTTTCGCCGGTGACGCGGATGTTGACCGGGGGCGAGAAACGGCTGGCGCCCTGGTCGTCGATGGCTCGCGCCGCAAGGATGTATTCCCCGCGTGGGACGTTGGTCCACGCGAACGCGTAGGGGCCAACGGGAAGGCGCGGGGACATCGCGAGGGGATTGTTGGTGACGGTGCCGAGCAGGTTGGTGCCGGAGTAAAATTCCACGGCGACGACGGTGCCGTCGGTGTCCCGGGCGTCGGCGGTCAGGAGCAGATTTGCGGGCGCGATCAGCACGGTGCCGGGTGCCGGAGAGAGCAGGCGTATGTCCGGTGGACGATTGGTGGGGGGAGGCGATTGGCTGTCGGCGATGGTGACGGTGGCGCGGGCGGGATGGCCGATGAGGTAGGGTGCGCGGAAGGACAGGGTTGGTTGATCGGTAAGGGTGGGAAATGGCGGCGGCGTCAGCGCCAACTCGACGGATTCGATGCCTTCTGTGAGGGAGTCGGGCAGCGGTTCGACGATGACATCGGCGGAGTTTGCGCCGGGCGGGATGTTTATGAAGCCCGGAAGACGGATGTAATCGATGCCATTGCTTGCCGTGCCGGCGAGTTCGTAGAAGACGGTGAGCGACTCGTTGGTGGCGGCGTCGCGCCGGATGGTGAAACGACCTGTATTGGGGGACAAAGCTGGGCGTAAGAGATGGTCCAGCGGCAAGGGGTCTTCGGCGGCCTCGCTGGCTTCGGGATCGGAGGCGATCACGGAAACGGTGGCGAGGAGGATGCCTTCCTGGATGACGATGTGGACGGGGGGCGAGGTGCGGGTGGCACCGGCGTTGTCCGTGGCGCGTGCGGTAAGCACGTATTCGCCGGTCGGAACGTCCGCCCAGACGAACTGAAAGGGGGCGACGGGTCTGAGGTTGGTTGAACCCTCCGGAGCAACATGGTTCGCGACGCCGATCCGCCGGGTTCCGGCGAAAAACTCGACCATGGTCACGGTGCCATCATCGTCGTGCGCATTGGCTGCCAAGGTGATGGTGGCGGGAGCAACGTAACGGGTGCCGTCGGCAGGTGTGATCAGGGCAACTGAAGGCGGATGGTTGGTCGTGGTGGGGGCCGCATTGGCGATCGTGACGACAGCGCGGCCGGGAAAACCGATCCAATATGCCGCGACTGGATCGGTTCCCGTGGGCGGGCCAACCAGCTCCAATTCCACTGATTCGTCGAATTCCGGAATGGCATCGGGAATGGGAATGACGGGGATCAAAGCACGGGTTTCGCCGGGTGGGAACGTGATGCTGCCCGGCAGCGTCGCGTAGTCCACGCCGTCTTGGGCGGTGCCGCGGACCCGGTAGGTGACGCTGAGGCTGCGGGTGGTATCGCCCGTTCGCCCGACTGTAAAGCTCGCCGGCACCGAGCCGTTTTCCGACACGCGCGGTTCTGAGGCCACAATGGTAACGACGGGGAACGTGATTGGGGGCAGTCGGTCCTGCCCGGAGGCTGCGTGGCTGGCCGCGATCAGCAGGCTGCCGAGGAGCATCCTAATGAGGCGACATGGAGCTTGGGGGCTGGGCGTTGTGTTCATGCGTGGAGAGACCATTGCCACGGATGGGCGCGTAGTGGTCGATTGGTGTTTTCGCTATTGCAGCACAATACCGGCGCTGTCTTGGCCATGCAACTGGGTTCCGATTTCTCCACGCATCCCTTTTAGATCGCGGCTGGAACGCGACTTTCGTCGGTTGTTTTGCGAGCCCGGGCGTCAGTTCTGCGGTGCTGGTTTTTACGTCGTCATACGCGCGCCCCCTGCGTTACGCTTGCCATCGATGTTGACGGAAAAGCCCTGGAAACTTGAAGCGCTGATGCGCTTCCTGCTGGGCGTTTTTGCGTTCATGACGGTCGGGTCGCTGGCGCTAAAGCTGCTTCCCGAAACCGGTTCGAGCCTGCCGAGACTGGTGCTCAACACGCTCGTCTTTCATGTCGGCGTTTTGGTTGTCACCGGCGTCTTTGTGCGCGAGCACGGTCTCACCTGGAGCGAAGCGTTCGGCTGGGGCGAAGGGAATGCCCGGCGCGTCGTCATGCCCGCCCTGCTGGCGACCGCCGGCATTCTCCCGTTGTCGTGGCTCCTGGCCAGCGTGTCCGCGCAGGTGATGACCAGCTTCAAAACCGAGCCGGTGCAACAAGCCACGGTGCAGGCGCTGCAAACGTCAGTCTCTACCACCGAACGCGCCGTGTTCGGTGCCATCGCCATCCTCTTCGCCCCGCTGGTCGAGGAAATCCTTTTTCGTGGCATCCTGTATCCTGCGATCAAACGTCTCGGTTTTGCCAGGACCGCCCTGTGGTTGACGACCGTCCTCTTTGCGCTCAGTCACGCCAACACGATGACCTTCCTGCCGCTCGTGTTGCTGTCCCTGTTGCTCACGTGGCTTTACGAACGCACCGGAAACCTGCTCGCCCCGATCCTCACCCACGCGACGTTCAATCTTACCAACTTCCTCTGGCTTATGTTCGAGCGACAGGTCCGCCTGCCTTTTTCCTGGCCGCAATGAACGAATTTGAACTTATCGCCCGTCTGACGCGTGCGCTCCCGACGAATGACTCGGTCATAGTCGGCCCGGGCGATGATTGCGCCGTGCTCAATCTCGGGCAGAAGGATCGCGTGCTGCTCTTCAAGACGGACGCCGTCGTCGAAGGCATCCATTTCGCGAGCGACACCCCGCCGGAGAAGATCGGGCACAAAGCGCTCGCCCGCTGTCTCAGCGACATTGCCGCAATGGCTGGGACGCCCACGTGCGCGCTGGTGACCCTCGCGCTTCCGCGGGATTTCCGGGTTGAGATTGTCGATGGCATCTACCGTGGCTTGAGTGCCCTTGCGCAAAGGCATCACGTTGCCATCAGCGGCGGCGAGACCACCACCAATCCCGGCCAGATGCTGCTCTCGATTGCGCTCATCGGCTGGGCGCCCCGCGGCAAAGTCGCGCTTCGTTCCGGCGCCAAGGTTGGTGATGCCATCTTCGTCTCCGGTCGGCTTGGCGGATCCCTGGCAGGGCATCATCTTGACTTCGAGCCGCGGCTTGTGGAGGCCCGCTGGCTGGCGGAGCATTTCCCCATTCACGCCATGATGGACGTTAGCGATGGCCTGGCGGGCGATTTGCGCCACATCCTCCATGCCAGCCGTGTTGGCGCATTGCTCTTGGACAAATCCATTCCCATCAGCCGTGCCGCCCGCGAGCGCGCGCGGGACTTGAGCGCTGCCGCTGACGGGCTTGGACCCACGGGGCCGGTTGGTGGAAGGGTCAAAGCCCCTTTGATCGCCGCGCTTACCGATGGCGAGGACTTCGAACTGCTTTTCACCGTGGCCAGCCGGGATGCCGTTCCTCTTCTGGATGGCTGGCGCAAGCAGTTTCCCGGCCTCCCGCTCACTTGCATCGGGCGCATCACCGAAGGTTTGGGTTTGCAGATCAAGACCGACCGCGGGGTTCACGAACTTCACGCACATGGCTACGTTCATTTCACATAGTCCCGCCGAGACCGAGGCGCTGGGTGAAGCGTGGGGTCGCGCGGCGCAAAGCGGCTGGGTGCTGGGATTGCAAGGCGACTTGGGCGCGGGCAAGACACGGCTGGTGCAAGGGTTTGCGCGTGGGCTTGGCTTTCCCGGTCGCGTCCATTCGCCGACCTTTGCGTTGGTGAATCACTACGCCGGCGGCCGGTTGCCGCTCTTCCACCTCGACCTCTACCGGCTCGACACTCCTGCCCAGATCGTCGGCGCGGGATTGGAAGAGTATCTCCACGCGCCGGACGGCGTCGCCATCGTGGAATGGATTGATCGCTGGCTGCCGATGCTTGCGAACGGGGGCGCTGCCACCGCACCCGGGGTGCGCCTGCGTCATGTTCGTCTCGAAACCTTGAGCGAAACCGAGCGCCGCATAACGTATGAGGACGTGTGAATTTCTGATCCGGTCGGGACGGACGGCGGTCATTTTCCGTCGGGATCGACCGGGAGTCCGACTCCTGATTCGACGATGAACCTGCTGGCCTTCGAGTTTTCCTCCACTGTACGCAGTGTCGCCGTAGCGGTGACCGACGCGGCAGGGGTTGCGCGGGTCGCGGCCACCGAGAGTGAATCCGGCGGCCGCTCCATCAATGCGCTGGCCCTCGTCGAGCGCGCCCTCGGTCGCGCGGGGATCGAACGGGAACAAATCGACCGCCTCGCCGTTGCGCTGGGTCCCGGATCGAACATGGGCATTCGCATCTCCATTTCGCTCGCGCAAGGCTGGCAACTCGCCCTCCGCACCCCCGTGTTGGGCGTCAGCAGCGCCGATTGCCTCGCAGCGCAGGCGCATCGGGCTGGATGGTTCGGGCGCGCGGCCGTGGTGATCGATGCGCAGCGGCACGAAATCTATCTCGGTCTTTACGATCTCGACGCCGCCGGTTGGCGGCCGGCGGCACCGTTACGGATCGTGCCTCTGCCCGAGGCGGTTGCGCTGGACGGCTGCGTCGATCACTGGATCGGGCCCGAAGCGACGCGGTGGTTTCCGCGCGGGCGGATACTTCACGCTGACGCCGCCATGGTCGCGAGTTTGGCGACCGGCCGCACCGATTTCCTCCCCGCCGCCCGGTTGGAGCCCGTCTATCTGCGCGCCGTCGAGTTCGTGAAAGCCGCGCCTCCGCGCATCCTGCCCACCGAGCCATGACTGCCTCCTACCGTTGCTGGGCCGAAGTGGATCTCGATGCCTTGCGCTCCAACCTCGCGTGGTTGCGCCAGCGCGCCGGTCCGGCCGTGAAGATCATGACTGTGGTGAAAGCCGACGCCTACGGCCACGGCCTCAAGCAAATCGCCGCGCTCCTCATGCAGAGCGGGACCGACGTCTTTGGCGTCGCCAATCTCGCCGAAGCCCGCGCCATCCGTAGCGTCGGCCGTGGCTGGCCCATTCTCATGCTGGGTGCCTGCCTGCCCGACGAAATCGAGACCTGCGTGAAAGATCACGTCATGCCCACGATCTCGACGACTGCCGAGGTGCAGGCGTTTGCCGCCGCCGCCCGGAAGCTGCATCGCGTCGTCGAGGTTCACCTGAAGGTTGATACCGGCATGGGCCGGCTCGGGGTTGTGCCCGCGCACGCCCTCGCACTGGCACAGTCCATCGCCGTCACTGAGGGGTTGCGTCTCCAGGGTCTCTTCACGCATTTCTCCAGTGCGGAGGACGATCCCGCATTCTCTTCCCGGCAGGCCGCGCAGTTTCACGATGTGATCGCGCAATTTAGCGCCGCCGGAATCAAGCCGCCATTGATTCACGCCAACAACAGCGCTGCCATCCTGCACGAATCCGACACCACTTTTGACGTCATCCGTCCGGGCCTGCTTGTTTATGGAATTCTTCCTCCGGGTCGCCGGCGGTTGGCGCCGCCGTTGCCGGAATTGCGTCCCGCGCTCTCATGGCACTGCCGCGTCGCGCTGGTGAAGGAAGTGCCCAAGGGCACGCCGCTCAGTTACGGCCACACGTTTATCACCCCGCGCCGGATGCGCGTTGCGACCATCACCGCCGGCTACGGCGACGGCTATCTCCGCGCCGGCAGGGATCGTGGTTGCGTCCTGATTCACGGCCACCGCTGTCCCGTCCTCGGGCGGGTCACCATGGACCAGATGCTCGTGGATGTGACCCGCGCCCCCGCCACGGAACCCGGCGACATCGCCACGCTGATCGGCCGGCAGGGCGCGGATGAAATTACCGCCACGGAAGTCGCGGCGTGGCTTGGAACGATCCCGTGGGAGGTGCTCACCGCCATCACCCATCGCGTCCCGCGCATCTACCGTGGCGGCAGTGCGGCGTGAGAGTTGGTGGTTGAGCGAACCAAGTCCCTCCTGTTCTCGCGACGGCGGCCTTACCATTTTCCGTGGCATGGTGCTGGTATTTGCTATGGTCGCGCGCCGTGCGCCGGCGGTGGTCCTGACGATTGCTGGCGGATGGAAAGACTTGATGAGCAGAATTGTTGGCATTGATCTGGGAACGACGAACTCGCTGGTGGCGACGGTGGATTCGGGCATTCCGCTGGTGATTGCGGATGGCGAGGGCCGGCGCCTGACGCCTTCAGTGGTGCATTTTCCTGGCGCGGGCGGTTTGCCCGTGGTCGGGCATCCGGCGAACCGGGTGCGCGTGATCCGTCCAGCGGAAACGGTGTATTCGGTGAAACGCTTCATCGGACGGCGGGGTGGTGAGGTGTCGGCCGAGGAATCGGCGGTCACGTATCCGGTCGCTGCGAGCGGGGCGGGGCCCGTGACGGTCCGGATTCATGGGCGTGATTACACGCCGGAGGAGATTTCGGCGGAGGTGCTGCGGAAATTGAAGGGGGACGCGGAGGCGTACTTCGGCGAAACGGTGACGCGTGCGGTAATAACGGTGCCCGCTTATTTCAACGACGCGCAGCGCAATGCGACCAAGCGTGCGGGGGAACTGGCGGGGTTGACGGTCGAACGGATCGTCAATGAACCGACGGCGGCGGCGCTGGCCTATGGTCTCCAGCGGTTGCGCGAGCGGTCGAAGATCGCGGTGTATGATCTGGGCGGCGGGACGTTCGATCTTTCAATCTTGGAGTTGAACAACGGAGTGTTCCAGGTGCTGGCCACCAACGGCAACACGCGGCTCGGCGGGGATGATCTGGATCGGCGGGTGGTGGATTTTGTCGTGGCGAGAATCATCGCGTCGGGCGGGCCGGATGGGCGTGGGGACTTGCCGATGCTGTCGCGAATTCGCGAGGCGGCGGAGGCGGCGAAGATCCGGCTTTCGACGGATGAAGAAGTGGAGATTACGCTGCCGTTCCTGACGCCGACGTTCAGTTTTGCGTGCCGGTTGCGGCGCGAGGAGTTGGAGGATTTGACCCGCGACCTGATTGCCCAGACGCGTGCACATTGCGTGCGTTCGCTCGGGGACGCGAAGCTGGAGGCGAAGGACTTGGATCAGGTCATCCTGGTGGGCGGACAGACGCGGATGCCGCTGGTGCGGCGGTGCGTGGCAGAGTGGTTTGGCTGCGCGGAGTTTGAGGAGACGCGGGGGGATCTGCGGCTGGGTGAGGATTATCACCGGGCCGCGGGGCCGATGTTGAACACGTCGCAGAATCCGGACGAGGCGGTCGCGCTGGGGGCGGCGATCCAGGCGGAGATTTTGGCGGGCGGTTTCAAGGACATCCTGCTGCTGGATGTGACGCCGCTGTCGCTGGGGATTGAGACGTTTGGCGGGTTGATGAACGTGATCATCCCGCGCAACACGACGATTCCGGTGAAGGCGGGCGAGTTGTTCACGACGGCGGTGGATGGGCAGCGCAGCATGTTGATTCATGTGCTCCAGGGCGAGCGTGAGCGGGCGAAGGACAACTGGAGCCTCGGCAAGTTCGACCTCGATTTCGAGGCCGCGCCGCGGGGCATGGCGCGCGTGGGGGTGCAGTTCGAGATTGATGCGAATGGCATTCTCCATGTGCTGGCGCGCGACACGAAGACGGGGCATCAGAAGGTCGTGCCGATGAAGTCTGCCGTGGATGTTGATGACGCGGCGGTGCAGCAGATGGTCGAGGAATCGGTCGAGCACGCGTTCGACGACCTGAAGGCGCGGCAATGGATCGAGGCGAAACTGCGCGCGGAGGAAACGGCGAAGGCGACGCGCAACGGTCTTGTGGAATGCGGCGGCGAACTGCCGGAGGAACAGCGTGCGAAGATCGAGGCGGCCCTCGGGGCGGTCGAGGCGTTGCTGGCGGCCGAGGATGCGCAGACAAAAATCGGCGAGCCGGTGAAGTTGAAGGCGGCGAACACCGCGTTGGACCAGGCGACGCAGCCGTTGGCGGAGATTTTGATGGATCGCGCGATGGAGGCGCTGCTGCGGAAGCGCGGGGTCATCCAGTAGCGTTCCGGGACCCGGGAATCTGAACCCGCAAAAAGGCCCGGCAAGGAGCATTGCCGGGCCCGGTTGGCGGAAAAGTTTTTGGGGCGATCAGAACACGCTCTCGCCGACGGTGATCGTGTCTTCGGGCTTGATCTCAAATGGCGGCGCCTTCTGGTCGCGCGCCATGGACTTGGCGTTGAGTTTGTGGATGACGCGTTGCCCGTTCTCGACGCGGACGACGGTCACGCGGGTCGGTTCGCCGATGCGGGTGTAGCCGCCGGCGAG
>CAZUUP010000085.1:0-13818 GCA_964623105.1 uncultured Akkermansia sp. | reverse complement strand
CGCCCGCCATGTTGCCGGAAGAAGCCCCCAAACACCAACGCCGTCCGCGGTATCGCGGCACGCATCCCCGGCGTTTCGAGGAAAAATACAAGGAACTGAATCCCGGGAAATACGCCGCAACCGTCGAGAAGGTCATCGCTTCCGGCAAGACGCCCGCCGGCGCCCATCGCCCGATCATGGTGCGCGAGATTCTGGACGCGCTCGCGCCCCAGCCGGGCGAGATTGCCGTGGACGCCACGCTCGGTTACGGCGGCCACACGACGGAAATCCTCCCGCGCCTGTTGCCCGGCGGACGCCTCATCGGCCTGGACGCGGACCCGATCGAACTGGCGAGAACGACGGCGCGCTTGCGGGAGCGCGGCTTCGGGGAGGATGTGTTGCAGGTGGTGCATTCCAATTTCGCGGGACTGCCGAAAATTCTGGCGGCGCAACCGGCGATCGGCGCGGATTTGATCTTGGCGGACCTCGGCTGCTCCTCGATGCAACTGGACAACCCGGCGCGTGGTTTCACGTTCAAGGCGGACGGTCCGCTCGATCTGCGCATGAATCCGCACAAGGGCGAACCGGCCTCCGCACTGCTGGCGCGGCTGGACGCGGGGCGGTTGCAGACCATTCTTGAGACCAACTCCGACGAACCCCACGCCGCCGTGCTGGCCCCCGCGCTCGTGGAATCTCAGCGACGGAAACCCATCCTCACCACGCTGCATCTGGCGGACGTCATCCGTGCGGCACTGTGGCAGGCCGGAAAGGACATGGACCGCGAGGCGGTGGCAACGGTCGCGCGCCGCGTGTTTCAGGCCTTGCGCATCGAGGTGAACGACGAGTTCTCCGCGCTGGAAACATTCCTGCGGTTCCTCCCGCAATGCCTCCGGCCCGGGGGGCGCGTGGCGATGCTGACGTTTCACTCGGGCGAGGATCGACGCGTGAAGCGGGCGTTTGAAACCGGGGTGGCGGCGGGGATTTATGAACCGGAAGCGGTGGAGTTGTTGCGTCCCTCCCCGGAAGAGGTTTACGCGAACCCCCGGGCGGCGAGCGCGAAGCTGCGCGTGGCCCGGCGGCGGGCCGGGTAGTCCGGGTTGCGGGACCAAAGACCGCGCGAGGCGCGACGGCTCCGCTCACCGCCGGGCAATCCAGACCAGCGTCCCGACGGGCACGGCGGCGTAGAGCGGAATCAAGTCCGCGGCGGCGAGATGAACGCAACCGCCCGAGGCCGGCCGGCCAATGGTGGTCTCGTCCCCCGTGCCATGGATGTAAATGTAGCGCGAGTAGGTGTCCACGTTGCCCCCGTGATTGAAACCGGGTTCGAGGCCGGCCAGCCAGAGAATGCGATGGGTGATCGCCCCGGGAACCATTCCGTTGGCGAGATTGCCCACCGGCAGGCGGTCGCGAAAGATCGTGCCCTCCGGTTGGTCACCCCCGTGTTTCTCGGCAATGCGGTGCAAGCCCAGCGGGGTCCGGTTGGAGCCGGCCACCTGGCCAATGCCGTGGCGGGAAGTCGAGCAGCGCAACGAACTGCGCCACTGGTAGGCCGTCGGCCCGGAATCACCGCCCTTCCCGCGACGCTTCACAAACCAGTCCATTCGCTGGCTCGCGACCCGGACGACCAGGAGATTCCGGGTGGGCGCCACGTCGAGTCGCTCGCAGGCGAGCAGGAGTTTCGGCGGCACGCGCGGGGCGCGTGACTGGCGGATGGGTGCGTGCATGAGGTTCGCGGACAAACTGGCTCCGCGGCCGACAGCCGGTCGCTAGGCAACCGGCGGGGGCGGCGCGGCGGACGCCGTCCCCGGCGGACGCGCGCGTTCGGGCGTCTCGAAGCCGGGGCGGCCGAGTTTCTTGATGAGGATTTTCGAATTGCGCCCGCTGCCATCGTATTTCTCCCGCCGGGTGGGCGGCAGGTCCTCGGGGGTTCCTTCCACGAATCCGCCCTTGCTGATGAAGTAATTGAACGCCTGGGTCGAGAGGGTGATCAATTCCGCCAACCCCATCTCGATCGCCTTGTTTTCGACGAACTGGATGAGCTTGCGCCCGATGCCCTGGTTCTCGTGCGACGGGCTGACGTAAAGGAATGCCAGTTCGCCCGTGTTGCACTCGGGATAGACGTGCAGGGCCACGCACGCCACCGGGTTGCGGTCGATCTCGAACAGGTAATAGTCACCCACGTTTTTCTCGATGACCGCCCGCGTGCGTTTCACCAGTTCCTGCGTTGCCATGGACGCCTTGGTCAGCCGCAGCAGGGCGCGGATGTCCTTCTTCATCACCGGACGGATTTGCTGATACTCGCTGGCGTAAATCAACGTGCCGATGCCTTCGTTGGAGAATACTTCCGCCAGCAGGCCTTCATCGACCCGGCCGTTGATGATGTGTACCCGCGGCACGCCCTGATGGCACGCGGCGGCGGCATGGAGCGCCTTGGAAATCATCTCCGGCTGAAATTCGTAGCGGTGATGGGCAAGCAGGACATCGAGGTCCGACACCCGCAACTGGCGCAACAACCGTCCGTGACGCGTCAATCCGTCGGCGGTGGTCATGAAGATCAACTTCACGGCCTTGAGCGCGGCTGCCAGAGCCACGGCCACGGCGTCCGAATTTACGCGGTAGGTGCGGCCGTCGCCGTCGAAGCCCAGCGGCGGCACCACGGGAATGATGCCTTGGGCGAGCAGCATCTGGAGCATCTCGGTGTCCACGCGCTCGACCTTCCCGGTGAGTTGATGATCCACGCCGCCGATGATGCCCATGGGGTGGGCGATGATCGCGTTGGTGGAGACGCCCCGAAGGTCGTTGGCGGAGAGCCCTTCGAGCATTTCGTGGGTCAGCCGGTTGGCGGCGGTGAGCGCGAGCTTGAGGGTCTCGGCGTTGGTGATGCCCGTGCCGTCGAGATTGGAGGCCGTCACCTTTTGCTCGGCGGCCAGCGCCTGAATCTGCGCCGATGCCCCATGCACCAGCACCACGCGGATGCTCAGCGAGCGGAGCACTGCGAGGTCGAGCAGCAACGTGGCAAAGTTGTCGTCCGTCACGACCGCGCCATCCATCGCGATGACGAAGGTCTTGTCACGGAACCGCGGAATGTATTGCAGGATGCCCCGCAGGTCGGTTGGTTTCACTTCACGAGCCAGTCATTTGCTAACGAAGGGCTTTTGTAAGTCCCGCGGTCCGCGTTTCAACCTTTATTTCCCAAGGCTCTCGCGCAACGCCGCCAGGCAGCGCTGATTTTCCGCGGGGGTGCCGATGGAGATCCGGATGAACCCGGGCAGTTGATAGCCGCCCATCGGCCGCACGATCACGCCGCGCTGCTGCAACGCCGCGAACACCTGCTGGCCGTCGCCCACGCGAACCAGGATGAAATTGGCCGGCGTCGGAACAAACTCGAGGCCGAGTTCCCGAAATGCCCGGGCGAACAACTGGAAGCCCTCGCGGTTGTTCTGCCGCGTCCGTTGCAGATGTTCCTCGTCGTCCAGCGCCGCCAGCGCCGCGGCCTGCGCCGGCGCGTTGATGTTGAATGGTTGCCGCACCTTCTCCCACGTCTTGATGACCTCGGGATGCGCGATGCCATAACCGACGCGAAACCCGGCCAGCCCGTAAATCTTGGAGAAAGTCCGCATCAGCACCAGGTTCGGCCGGACCCCGTTGCGAATGAGCGGCAGCAGGTCCACGGCGTCGTCGAGAAACTCGATGTAGGCCTCGTCCATCACCAGCAGCACGTGGTCGGGCACGCCGTTGACCAGCTCGACCACCTCCTCGCGCGCCGCCACCGTGCCGGTGGGATTGTTGGGATTGGCGACAAACACCACGCGGGTCGCCGGCGTGATGGCCCGCAGCATGGCGCGCAGGTCGTGCCCGTAAGCGCGGGCCGGCACGGTGATGAGATTTGACCCGGCCATCCGCGCGATGATCGGGTAGATGGCAAAACAGTATTGGGAGACGACCACGTCGATGCCCGGTCCCATGACGGAATGGCCGGCAAACTCGATGATCTCGTTGGAGCCGTTGCCGAGGATCAGGTGCGCGGGCGTCACGCCGAGTTTTTCGGCGAGCTTCTGCTTCAGGTGAAACGCGCTGCCGTCGGGATAAAGGTGCGTCTGCGGCAGAAGCTTTTGCACGGCCGCGAGCGCGCGGGGCGAAGGGCCGAGCGGATTCTCGTTCGAGGCGAGCTTGATGATGTCGCCCGGCGCCATGCCAAGTTCGCGGGCAACTTCATCAATGGGTCGTCCGGGTTGATAGACGGGCAGGGTCGCCAGCGTGGGATTGAAGGTGATGGGGAATGCCATGGGGAAAAGCGGGTTGCCCGGGTCCGGCTCAGAGGGCCTTGAGGATTTTCGGGATGTCGAGATTCTGCTCGATGAGATCGAAGATGAGCTGGATTTTTTTGGTGTCGGCCGGGCGGGTTTTCACAATGAGATTGTGGACGCGGGAGGCCACTTCGTAGCTGTCATCGACCGCCAGCAGGACCGGGAACGACAGGCTGCGGATGATCTTGAGCGTCGCTTCCGAGGGGCGCAGGTTGCCGGTCAGCACGATGCCGGCCAGCCCGGTGTCCTTCTGGCCGCTGGCCGCCAGGGCGGCCGCCTCGACGATGTCTTCGCGATCCCCGGGGGTGATGACCAGGACGCCCGGTTGGAAAAAGCGCACGGCATTCTGAACACTCATGGCCCCGATGACGACGTCGTCCACCAGGCGCGCGCCCAACGCGGACTGGTTGAGGGCTTCGGCCGCCAGTTCGTCACGGATGGAATCAACCGTCGGACGCGCCAAGATCGGCAGGTGGGGCAGGACACCCAGCAGTTCCAACCCGCGCCGCTTCAGGCCGCGCCGCGCAAATTCGGAGATGAATTCCACCTTGTCCGGCAGTACCTTGTTGAGGATCACCCCGATGATCTCGACGCCCTCCTTTTCGAACAACGCCTGATTCAGCGCCACCTCGTCGATCGGCCGCCCGATGCCGCCCTGGGTGACGATGATCGCCTTGGCTCCGAGGATCCGGGCGACCGTGGCGTTGGAAAGGTCAAACACCGAACCCACTCCCGCGTGCCCGGAACCTTCGCACAGCACGAAATCCTTCTCCCACGCCACACGGTCGAACGCCTTCTCAATCTTCTTCACCAGCGCGTCGTAATTGGCGCTTTGCAGATATTTCCGGGTGAAGTCCGGCTCGACCGCGATCGGGCTCATGTCCACCAGCGGACAGTTGAGCCGGAACACGCGGTCCATCAACACGGTGTCCTCGTCAATCTTTTGCTCGTCAATTTCCACGAACCGCTGGCCGACGGGCTTGATGTAGCCGATCCGCGGATAGGTCTTGTGCAAGGCGGCGAGCAACCCGAGCGACGTGGTGGTCTTGCCGTCGTTCTGGCGGGTGGCCGCGATGAAAACGCGCGGCGTTTGGATGTTCATGGGTCGAATGGGCGTTCTCCCGGCAGATGCTTGCCGGCGTCCGGATAAAGCAGGTGATATTCAATGGATTGCAGCCCCACGATGGCGGAGACGCCCAGGATGTCATGAGCGTTGGCACCGCGCGAGACGTCGGCCGCCGGCCGGTCGAGACCGAGCAGAATCTGGCCGTAGGCATTGGCGCGTGCCACATGCTGGATGAGTTTGCTGCCGATGTTTCCGGAATTCAGGTCCGGAAAGACCAGCACGTTGGCCCGTCCGGCCACCGGGCTGTCCCGGAGCTTGCGTCCGGCGATCTCCGGGATCAACGCGGCGTCCACCTGCAAATCACCATCGAAGTCCGCTTCGAGTCCCCGCTCCACCGCGCGCTGTCGCGCCAGGTCGGTCGCCGCCTGCACCTTGTAAACCGAGGGGTGTGCCGCGCTGCCCCGCGTCGAGAAACTCAACAGCGCCACCTGCGGGCGGATGTTCAGCAGCCGCTCGGCCAGCTGGGCCGCCGACACCGCGATATCCGCCAACTGGTCGGCCGTCGGGTCGGGGATGACGCCACAGTCGGCCATCACCAACGTCCCCTGGTGCCCGAACCGCGTGTCTTCGACCTCCATCACCATGCAACTGGACGCCGTGCTCGCCGTCGGCGCGACCTTGATGATCTGGAACAACGGGCGCAGCACGCTCCCGGAGACCTCGCTCGTGCCCGAGACCAGGCCGTCGGCCTGGTGCATCGCCACCATCATGGCGCCGTAGTAATTGGGCTTCATCATCGCCTCCCGCGCCTCGCGGGCCTGCATTCCCTTCGAGCGGCGCAAGGCCTCGTAGCGCTGCGCGAAATTCTCCAGGTCCTCGCTCTCGACCGGGTTGATGATCCGCACACCCTCCAGGGAAACGTTCAGCCGCTCGGCCGCATCCTTCACTTTCGCCCGTTCCCCGAGCAGAATGGGAACCCCCAGCCGCAGCGAAAAAAACTGCCGGGCCGCCTGCAAGACACGGGGTTCCGTCCCTTCCGGGAACACCACCCGCTTCGGGTGTCGCTGCAACTTTTCGATGACGCCGCCGATGAAACGCATTGGCGCTTAAGTAGCCGAGGGACCGCCAAACTGCAAATAACATTCCCCGTCGGACAGGGCTGCCCGCAATGATCGAGTCGGTCGGTACCAGACAACGACGGGCGAGGGGTGTGTGCCGGCGGGCGAAGCGCGGACTTTGCCAACCGCTTTGGCTGTGCACAGGGAGGCCAGGACGCGAGCGACTACAATGTGCCTGCTCGGCATGGCTGCGACCCCGGCTCCTCGGCGCACTCGGCCGTCGGGACGCGGAACGGCAAAGGAAGTTCCGGGGGGGCGTCGGCGGAGCCGCCCGCCTACTCGCCACCCCCGCCGTTGCCGCCGTCACTCTTGCGTTCCCAGACCTTTTTCGGGCGCTCCGGCAGGGTGGTGTCCACCTTGGCGTAATACGTTTCCTCGCCGAACATGTCATCCACCGCCGCCTGCAGCGCGGCCGAGGGCTGGACCGCGAAACGGTCGTGGGTCGAAATGAAGACAATGTCCCCGCCGGGTCGCATCAGGCACAGGAGCAACGGGCACTTGCCGGGATGACTGGTGGCCACCTGGAACACGGCATCAATGTTCTCGGGGCCGAGATGCGCGGTGTGGAGGCGGAAGTGAACCTGCCGGGTGAACTTCCGCGGCGCATCCTCCAGCGGCATGATCTCCAGCGGGAAAATCTTCGGCTTGTCCTCGCCGTTGTTCACCTCGCCGATGACCAGCACGGGCTTGTTCACCACGAACAGCTCGCGATACCGGTCGTAGTTTTCGTTCATGCAAAGGACCTGCACCGACCCCTCGAGATCCTCGAGTGTCAGCATCGCGTATGGCTTGTTGGATTTCTTCGAGAATCCCTGTTGCACCGCCGCGATCATCCCGCCGATCCGCGTCATGCCCCGGTTCGGCACCGTCGCCAGCGTCGTGGTGGTGGCCAGCGAGTATTTCTTGAGAATCTCGGCCACCGGCGTGAGCGGATGCCCGGTGACGTAAAAGCCAAGCAACTCCTTCTCATACGCCAGCAGCTCGTGCTGCGGCCACTCCGGCATCCGCGTCAGGTTGTCGTTGGCCACCGCCTTCGGTTCCTCCAGCAGGCCGAACAGCGAACTCTGCCCGCGCGCACGATCCGCCGCCAGGCTCGCCGCCCGCGACATTGCGCGGTCAATCTGCCCGAACAACGTCGCCCGGGTTTCGCCAAAGCCGTCGCACGCGCCCCCCTTGATCAGCGCCTCGATGGTTTTGCGCGTGATCGCCCGCGTGTCCACCCGCTGGCACAGATCCGGCAGCGATGTGAACCGTCCGCCTTCCTCCCGCGCCTTGAGCAGCACCTGCACCGCCCCCTCGCCCACACCCTTGATGGCCGCCAACCCGAACCGGATCACCTCCTCACGGCTCACGTCCGCCTTCACCCGGACGGCCGGCGCGAAGGCCACCTGGCTTTCGTTCACATCGGGTCCGAGCACATCGACCCCCATCGTGCGCGCCTCGGCAATGTACTGGCTGAGCTTGGCCGTGTCGCCCATGTCGTTGGTCAACATCGCGCTCAGGAAGGCGATGGGGTAGTTCGCCTTCAGATACGCCGTCTGGTAAGCCACGATCGCATACGCGGCCGCATGGGATTTGTTGAAGCCGTAGCCGGCGAATTTCTCGAGCAGGTCGAAGACCTCGTTGGCCTTGGCCGCCGGGATGTTGTTCACCCGCCCGGCCCCCTTCACAAACGTCTCCCGCTGCTTCTGCATCTCCTCGACCTTCTTCTTGCCCATCGCGCGCCGGAGCAAATCGGCGCCGCCCAGCGTGTAGCCGGCAAGAATCTGCGCAGCCTGCATGACCTGCTCCTGGTAGATCAGCACGCCGTAGGTCTCGCGGGAAATCGGCTCCAACAGCGGATGCGGATATTCAATCTTCACCTCGCCGTGCCGGCGCTTGATGAAGTCGGGTATCAGGTCCATCGGACCGGGGCGATACAACGCCACCAGCGCCGTGATGTGCTCCACCGAACTGATCTGAAACTTCCGGCACAAATCGCGCATCCCGCCCGATTCCAGTTGGAACACTCCGAGCGTGTTGGCCTTGTTCAACAGGTCGTAGGTCTTCGCGTCGTCGAGCGGCAGGTCGCTGATCGGCACCTCGATGCCCTTGGTGCGCTTCACCAGTTCGCACGCGTTGCGGATGACCGTCAGCGTTTTCAACCCGAGGAAATCCATCTTCAACAGCCCCAGATCCCCGACCGGTCCCATCGGATACTGCGTCACGATGGTGCCGTCCTCGTCCTGCTTGAGCGGCAGCAGGTTCACCAGCGGCTCCGGGCCGATGACCACGCCCGCGGCATGCACGCTGGCATTGCGCGTGATGTCCTCCAGCAGCATCGCGGTGTCCACCAGTTCGCGCGTGACCTCCTCGGTCGCATAGGCGGTCTTGAAATCCGGCGAAACCTCCAGCGCCTTCTTCAAGTCCATCTTCAGTTCGTTGGGCACCATTTTGGCCAGCCGGTCCACTTCGGCATAACCGAGCCCCATCACCCGCCCCACGTCGCGAATCACCGACTTGGCGCCCATCGTCCCGAACGTGACAATCTGCGCCACGCACTCGCGGCCATATTTCGCCCGCACGTATTCGATCACGTCCGCCCGCCGGTCGTCCGCAAAATCAATGTCGATGTCCGGCGGATTGACGCGCTCCGGATTCAGGAACCGCTCGAACAGCAGGCCGTAACGGATCGGATCGACGTTTGAGATTTCCAGCAGATAGGTGACGATTGATCCGGCGGCGGAACCACGCGCCACGCACGAGATGCCCACCTTGCGGCCGTACTCCACAAAATCGCCGACGATCAGGAAGTAGGAAATAAACCCCGTCTTCTCGATCACCCCCAGCTCCAGTTGCAGCCGGTCGATCACCGCCCGCACCGCCGCCGCCACCGCCGGCTCGTTCAGGTCCACCGTGTCCGCCACCCCGCCGGCGGGCGCTTGATACGTCGGCAGGCGTCGCGGATCACCCACGCCATCCACGACAAACTCCTGTCCCACCGCCCGCACGCGCAGGCTGTAGCGGCGGTTCAGCCCGTCGGCCAGCAGATGCCGCAGATACCCTTCCCGCGTGAAATGCTCCGGCGGGTTGAACACCGGGTAATGCAGCTTGCCGAACTCGATCTCGACATTGCACTTCTCGGCCACCTCCAGGGTGTTGCGCGCCGCCTCCGGCACCTCGTGGAACAACGCCTGCATTTCCGCCGCCGACCGCAGGTAAAACTGCTCCGGCTGGTAACGCATCCGTTTCGATTCCGCCAGTTGCGCCTGCGTGCCGATGCAGATCAGGCAGTCGTGCGCGTGCGAGTGGCCCTTCTCCACGTAATGCACGTCGTTCGTCGCCACCAGTTGCAGACCGAATTCCTTCGCCCACGGGATCAACAGCCGGTTCACCTTCGCCTGTTCGGCAATCGCGTGATTCTGCACTTCCAGGTAAAAATTCTCCGGCCCCAGCGTCTGCTTGAACCAGTCGATCGCCTCCCGCGCCCGGTCGGGGTTGTCCTGCAGAATGTGCTGCGGAATCTCGCTCGCCAGACAGCCCGACAACGCAATCAAACCCTCCCGGTGCTGCGCCAGGATTTCCTTGTCGATGTGGGGCTTGTAGTAAAATCCCTCCAGGTGCGCGGACGTCACCAGCTTCACCAGGTTCCGGTATCCCAGCTCGTCCTTGGCCAGCAGCACCAGGTGATTGTACACGTCCTTCATCCCGCTGGCGCTGCTGTTCCCGCCCGCCTTCCGTTCCAGCCGGCTGCCCGGGGCCACATACACCTCGCAGCCGATGATCGGCTTGATCCCCGCCTTGCGCGCCGCCTGGTAAAAATCAATCGCCCCGTACAAAACCCCGTGATCCGTGATCGCCAGCGACGGAAACTTCAGGTCGCGCGCCTTCGTCATCAGCGTGTCCAGACGGCACGCCCCATCCAGCAGGGAATACTCCGTGTGCAGGTGGAGATGGACAAATTCAGCGTGCGACATGCGGCCCGATACTAAGAGGGACCCGCAGGGTGCAAAGGGCAAAGTGACCATCCGTCCGCCCATCCGCCGTTTCCTCCGCGCACCGTCCAAATCACCTGCTGACAACCCCCCGCCAGCTGGTGCATATTTAACCGGTTAAGACTCGCATGAAAACTTCATCCTGCACGACCGCGACAGCTTTGGCGCTGGGCTTTTTCCTCGCGTGGCTTCCCGCTTCGGGAACCGCCGCCACGACCGCCGCCGCCGGCCTGTACGAGCAGCAAATCCGCCCGCTCTTCGAGCAGCATTGCTTCAAGTGCCACAGCCACGCCGCGGACAAGATCAAGGGCGGCCTCGTGCTCGATTCCCTCGGCGCGATGCTCACCGGCGGCGACTCCGGCCCGGCCATCGTCCCCGGCCATCCCGAGAAGAGCCTGCTCGTGAAGGCGGTCAAGAACACCGCGGGCCTGGATACCAACATGCCGCCGAAGGAGAAGCTCTCCGCCGAACAAATCGCCGCGCTCGAACAATGGATCAAACTCGGCGCACCCTTCCCCGCCTCCGCCACTCCCTTCGCCAACGGCCCCGCGAAACGCACCGGCAAACTCACCGCCGCTGACAAGCAATGGTGGGCCTTCCAGCCCGTCGTGAAGCCCGCCGTCCCGCAACCGCGCGACACCGCATGGGCACGCAACGACGTCGATCGCTTCGTCCTCGCTCGTCTCGAACGCGAAGGCCTGAAACCCTCGCCCGAGGCGGACCGCGTCACCCTGATTCGCCGCGCTTACTTCGATTTAACCGGCCTCCCACCCGCGCCCGCTGACATTGATGCCTTCCTTGCCGACAAATCCACCGACGCCTACGAGAAGCTCGTCGAGCGCCTCCTGCAAAGCCCGCGCTTCGGTGAGAAATGGGCGCGCCACTGGCTTGATCTCGTGCGCTACGCCGAGTCCGACGGTTACAAGGCCGACGACTACCGGCCCCATGCCTGGCGCTACCGTGATTACGTCGTGAAGTCCTTCAACGACGACAAGCCCTACGACCGCTTCGTGCGCGAACAACTCGCCGGCGACGAGCTTTTCCCCAACCATCCCGAGGCCGTCACCGGCACCTTCTACCTGCGCCACGGCATCTACGAATACAACAACCGCGACGTCGCCGGCCAATGGCAGCGCATCCTCGAGGACATCACCGACACCACCGCCGACGCCTTTCTCGGCATGGGCCTCCAGTGCGCGCGCTGTCACGACCACAAGTTCGACCCGATCCTCCGCAAGGATTACTACCGCCTCCAGGCCTTCTTCGCGCCGCTGCTTCCGCGCGAAGACCTCACGCTCGCGACCGCCGCCGAGCGCGCCGAATATCAGGCCAAGCTCGCCAAATGGCAGGCCGCCACCGCCGAGATTCGCGCCGAACTCGAAACCATCCTCGCTCCCGTCCGCCAGCGCACGATCAAGGGCGCGAGCGAAAAGTTCATCGATGAAATCCGCGACATGATCAACAAGCCCGTCGCCGAGCGCACGCCCTACGAACATCAGGTCGCCGAACTCGCCCTCCGCCAGGTCACCTACGACCTCGACCGCCTCGACGCCAAGCTCAAGGGCGACACCAAGGAACGCGTCCTCGCGCTTCGCAAAAAACTCACCGAGTTCGACAAGCTCAAACCCGCGCCGCTGCCCGTCGCCTTCGCCGCCACCGACGTCGGCCCGCTCGCGCCGCCGACCACGATTCCCAAGGCCCGCAACGCCGAAAACATTCTCCCCGGCTATCTCACCGTGCTCGACGAACGCCCCGCCACCGTGAAGCCGCTCGCCAATTCCACCGGCCGCCGCAGCGAACTCGCCCGCTGGCTCACCGAACCCGAGAATCCCCTCAGCCGCCGCGTGATGGTGAACCGCCTGTGGCAATGGCATTTCGGCCGCGGCCTCGCCGCCAACGCGAGCGACTTCGGCAAGCTCGGCGAACTTCCCTCGCACCCCGAGTTGCTCGACTGGCTCTCCGCGCGCTTCCTCGAGGAAGGCTGGAGCCTCAAGGCCATCCACCGCCTCATCGTCACCAGCGCGACCTATCGCCAAAGCTCGCGCACCGATCTCCAGTCCGCCGCGCAATTGAAAGATCCCGAGAACCGCCTGCTCTGGCGCGGCAATGTCCGCCGCCTCGAGGCCGAGCAAATCCGCGTCGCCCTCCTCACCGCCACCGGCGAACTCAAGCTCGACGCCGGCGGTCCCGGCACCGACTCGCTCACGCACCGCCGCTCGATTTACAGCAAGGCCCTGCGCAACGCCCGCGACCCGCTTCTCGATGTCTTCGATCTCGCCGAAGCCTTCCAGAGCGTCGCGCAACGCAACGTCACCACCACCTCCCCGCAGGCCCTCCTGCTCTTCAACAGCCAGATGATGCTGCGCCACGCCAAGGCCTTCGCGCACCGCCTCGAACAGGAATACCCGAGCAGCAACGAGGAAATGGTCGCCGCCGCATATCGCCTCGCGTTCGGCCGCACGCCGCGCCCGCCGGAACTCGCCGCCGCCCTGAAATTCTTCGCCAGCCAGAAAACGCGCGTCGCGACCAAAGCCAGCTCACCCGCCGCGCTCACCGGTTTCGCCGCTGAAAAAATGCCCTATCGCGACGGTGTCGCCGCCGTGGTCACACCCGAGATGCCCGGCGAAAGTCTGACTGTGCCCGACAGCGCGTCGCTGCCCGCGGGCGACTTCACCATCGAGGCTTGCGTCCTGCTCCGTTCCGTCGATGACGGCGCGGCCGTCCGCACCATCGCGGCGAAATGGGACGGCAACACCAAGAAGCCCGGCTGGGGCTTCGGCGTGACCGGTAAAGGCTCGCGCCGCAAACCGCAGACGCTCGTGCTCCAGTTCGGCGGCACCAAGCAGGACGGCTCGTTCGGTGAGGAGGCCGTCTTCTCCGACCAGACCCTCGCGCTGAACACGCCCTACTACGTGTCCGCCTCCGTGAAACTCGCCACCGCCACGACCGCCGGCGAAATCACCTTCCACGTCAAGAACCTCGCCAACGACGACGAACCCCTTCAGGTCGCCAAGGTCGCCCACAAGCTCACCGGCGGTTTCAAAAACGCGCTCCCTCTCCACCTCGGCGGCCGCTCCGGCAAAGGCGGCGGCTTCGACGGCATGTTGGACGACGTGCGCATCTCCACCGGCGCGCTGACCAAGGAACAACTCCTCCTCACCGCCGAACCGCTGGCGGGAAGCACCGTCGGCTTCTGGCAGTTCGAGTCCAAACCCAGCGCCTTCAAAGACGCCTCGCGCTTCGGCAACGACATCCGCCCCAGCGCGAAATCCGCCACCGCCACCGCCCACGGCGCGCCCGAAAGCCAGCTCGCCGCCCTCACCGACTTCTGCCACGTCCTGCTCAACGCGAATGAGTTTGTGTATGTGGATTGA